>NZ_JAMYLP010000064.1:0-33767 GCF_040318085.1 Mesorhizobium sp. M1322 | reverse complement strand
CCGGGGGGGCGGGTGGGGGGGGGCCGGGGGGCTGGGTGGGAATTTTGTTAGGGGGTAGCCGGGGGGGGGGGGGGGGGGGGCGCCGCGCCCGCTTCGTGGTCGCGGGTGGCGCGCTGACGCAGATCCTGATGACTGCGCCCGGCTCCTACACGGTGGCGCCGAACTTCAGCTTCGCGGCATCGGCGGGATTGGCGGGTGCAAGTTCGGCGGCGGTTTTGGGCCGGAATGTCGATGTCGGTGAGTACTTCTGGACCGAAGTCAGCGACGGCATCATGGGAATGTATACCGTGGCGGCTGGGCCGGTTGCGATGGATAGCGGTGTTCGCGCGTCGGCAGCGGAAGTTGTCGCCTTGATCGGGTCCCGGACGGTTGGGCCGGTTCCGATCACGGGCTCCATTGGCGGCACGGCTGTTACCAATACCAGGGTCTACCATTGGCCCGGCTCACTGTCAGCTGTCGATGAGTTTCTTTCGAGTGTAGAACTCGGCTTCGGCGCTGGAGCGGGAACAATCAATATCGTAATTGCCCACGTCGAGGGTGATGGCACGTTAACACTCGTTTCTGAACAAACCATCCCTGTCGTTGCCGGCCCGTCCTCCCTCAACTCGGCCCTCGCAATCCTGAAGCCGGCCGGCAGCGTCATGGGCTTACAGCGGACAGGTGCGGGCACCTGGTACTATACGGCCGGGGCAATTCCGAACGGCGAAAGCGAGTGGTTTACGGCGGCGGTGCCGACCTCGCACACCGCCAAGACCATCGGCTTTACAAACGGCCCGCAATGGAAAGCAACTTTCACGGGTGAAGTCGGCACAAAGGCACGCGCCGCCTACGATACCGCAAAAGGCCTTGTCGATGTTGTCGGTTCGGAATTGGATACTGGGTGGCCGTCGCTGGTCAACACCGGTGCGAACACGCCCGCGAACTACAGCATTGTCATGCAAACGCCGGCTGCCGTCGCTGGCTTCATCACTCAGGTCGATGTCGGGGCGAGCGGCGCGGGTGCTGCACTGATCCATGTTGTCGAGGTCTTGGCAGGACCGACCGTCAACGTGATCAGCACCACGCCAATCACTCTTGCAAATGGCGTTCCCCCTATCCCTCTCTCGATCCCGATTGCGGCCGGACAATATCCGGCGATCAGCGGCGGCGGCTACAAGTTTCAGAACAGCGTTAATCTGGAAGGCATTCCCGTTTGGCTCAGGAGCGGGGCGCTGTCGACCGGCGCCAGTGTGTCGAATTCGACCCAGCACCGCTATGAGGTCCGCTTCACGATCAAGACCGGTCTTATAGCGGATGCCGCAAGGGCCTTGAACAGCGGCGCGCTGAACACCGGTATGAACCTGCTGGCAGACGCCGACCCGAATGGCGTCGTTGACGCGCCTCGCATGGGAGCTATACCTTCGCGTCGTTTAATACGGCGCGCCTTACCTCGGCAATCGTCCAAGCGAGCTATGCTGGCGGAAAGATCGTGCCGATACTCGCGCTTGGCATCAACGACAGTTTTGGTACCGCGCCGGCTACGATTTCAACGAACATCTCTGCGGTGCTTAACACGCTGGAGGCCGCCGCCGCACCTCGGATCCTTGCCATGCTGCCGACGCGCCCGTCTTCGGCCTGGGATGGTACCTACACTGGCGGGCGGACTTACGACGCGGCGCTTGGCGCTATCCGCCAGACATACCGGTCACGAAATGTGCTGACGATCCCAATTGATGGCTTCGATTATATCGACGCTGGAGCCTATCAAGAGGGCCTTCACTTCAACGACGCCGGCCACGACGGCAATGCGCTGCGCTTCATCGAATACGTCGCGGAAAGGGGATAAGCCATGGCATTCGCTATTCAGCACAAGGGGGCTATCGTCACCGAGCTCGAGGAGGACGAGGAGTGGGTAGTGGTCGGCAAGAACATTCTGATCACCAATCCCAGCTACCCGACGCACAGCCGGACGATATTCGTCTCTGAGGATGATGTGGAGGGCCTCGTTGAGATCTGGCTGGGCGGCGCGTAGTCCCACTGGACGCGATTAGCGCGCTATGGCACCCTCTGGTTGGCGGGGCGATCCTTCGGAGGATTTCTCGATGGCGGACGCCGGCAGCATCATCGACATCTATGACGACTACTACACCGACGGGAAGGTGGCCGCAAAACGGGAGATAGCTTCCAACCAATCGGTCGGACACATCGAGGCGATCATTCAGGGCGAGTCCTTCGAGAAGATACTGGACATCGGCGCTGGCGAAGGCGCCGTGCTGGACAAGCTGGACAAGAAGGGCCTTGGAAGGACCCTTGGCGCCGTGGAGATTTCGACCAGCGGCGTCGAGGCGATCAAGGCTAGGAAAATCGCCAACCTGGCCAGCCTCGATATCTTCGACGGCTATCATATCCCGCATCCCGACAAGTCATTCGACCTCGGCCTTGCGATCCACGTCGTCGAACATGTCGAGCACGAGCGGATGTTTCTGATGGAGGCGGCAAGGGTCTGCAAGAAGCTCTATATCGAAGTGCCGCTCGAGCATACGAGGAACCTCGGCCGCGCAATTCGGATGTCCGGCCCCTACGGGCATATCAATTTCTACACGCCGTTGACGTTCGAAAACCTGCTGAAGACTTCGGGTCTCAAGGTAGAAAGGCTGATGACGTTTGCGCACGATCTCGCCTATGAGCAACACTTGGCCGGCCGGTCAAAAGGGTGGGTGAAATACAAGCTGCGAACCGAGTTTCTGAGGCTCGCACCTGCCGCCGCAGTGCGCAGCATGGCGTATATGGCCGGGGCTCTGTGTAGCGCTAAATAGCTCGGTCCTGTTCGACAAGGTCGCGAATCTGCCTAGCTGGATTGCCGGCAACGGCGGTAAACGGTGCGACATCTTTCGTCACGACAGCCGCGGCGCCGACGACCGCGCCCCTGCCGATTGTGACGCCTTTCAGGATTGTGACGCCCATGCCGATCCAAGCATTGTCGTCGATCGTTACCGGGGCGACGCCAATATCGGTCCAATCCTTTTTGCCTTGACGCCAGTCCGCCACATCTTTCGCTCGCTGCTTCCAGTCGAGAGAGTGCGAGTTGTGATCAACGATCGTGACATCCCAGGAGATGACGACGTCATTGCCGATGGTGATACCCGTCGCGGCTACGAGGTGGCTTTTCCCAATGAAGCAATCCCGGCCGATTGTGATTTGTGCTTCGGGCCGATCGAAGGAAAAGTAGCAGTTGATGATCCCGTCCTCGCCGATCGAGTGATGGCCACGGCGGGCGGTGCGGACGCTCTGAATGGCCATCTTCGTGCCGGCGCCGACATTGACGCCCGCTAGGCGTTGCAGGAAGGGCGGCACAAAAGGCATGTCAGTGTCTTCCGTATCGTGTTTGTTGCTGCCTCTCGGCGATGACCAGGGGCAGATCCGTTGGGCAGCCACCATTTGCGGCAAGCACCTCCGCTTTGCAAGCATGATCGTGAGGGGGCTCACGTTCTAATTCGTTTGGCTCGACAGGGTCTTTTGGGGTCTTTTGGCGATACTTTGCGTGCCCAAAAAGGAGGTGGTAATGATGCGCACTAAATGGTCACTCACAAGCTCCGTTCGGCGGCCTTCTTTGGGGACCCAACCGTTGCGCTTTATATTCACGGACGAGGCTGGCACCTCTGCGTTGGAGCCAGTGACAGTCGTCGTTGGCTTAATTGCTGATGCGGATTCACAAGTAATGTCGGCCGAGGCATTGGCTTTGGAGATACTTGGCGGTGTGCCCCCTGAGCACAGCGATGGTTTTGTTTTCATGCGACCCAGGTATACGGTGACAAGAGGTACCAAGACGGCTGGGGCCTGACCGACAGGTTACGGTTACTAACTGACATGATGAGTGTGCCGCGCCGCATTGGTATGGCAACTGTCGTCGCAGCTCATTGGCGCAACTCAATTGAGTATGAATCGCTGGAAGAACTCGGCCTTAGCCGTAGCCAGTTCGAACACTTTCTCACGTTCCAATATTGCATGGCTATAGCTGATCGAAACATCCGCAGACACGCGGGACCGCGAGAAGTCGCGAGTGTCGTGGCGGAAGACGTACCTGATATGAGACGCTTTCTGAAAGCGGTCCCGAGAATTCTACGGGAGTTTCCAAGGAATGTGCGACCAGAACACATGCGCCGGACGTCAAAAGACGACGAGGCAGGGTATAGTACGCAGAGCGGAGAATTGCGCGTCACTCGAATTCGAAATTCGGTTCACTTTGTGGAGAAGGCGGAAGATCCACTGGTGCAGGTAGCAGATGCATGTGCCTACGGATTTAGGCGGTTCTTTGCTGGAGAAAAATTTGGTGCTGAGTTCGTCGACGCTATTCTGGGGGATCATCGAATGGTGGCACATTTCGCGTCACCAATAGGCATGGAGTGTTGGTGGCCTAATCGTCAGGCAACTTAGGTTTGGGAATCTCACAACGCTTGCAAATCTCTTACCGGATTCATCAGCTTCAAGGCGCAAAGACTGCAAAGACTAATGACGGCCGTCTTGCGGCTTGTCGTGAGGCTGGCTGTTCGACCACCAGACAAAATACAGCGAACCCACCTTCATGACCGGCACGCGGCGCTCGCGTTCGCGCACCCGCAATTCGCGATAGACTTTCATCTTCAGGGTGCCGCCCGGCAATTTGATACGCACTGCCATCGGTTCAAACTCCCGCCGGCTAGGCAATGATGATGTGCAATGCAGCAATTAGAGGACTTCCCCAAGGGAAGAGTCAACAGCCGATGGGCGCGTTTCTGACAGTTTCCGGAAGGATTGCGCGCAGGCGCCCGATAACGGGTTTTCAGGGCGTCAAACGCGTTGCCTGTTGTTGGTCAGAATCGTCCGGTGTAGCCGGCTGGCCATCCAAAGGACGCTGGCGGTTCGACCACCAGGTGAAATACAGCGAACCCATCTTCAGAACCGGTATGCGGCGGGTGCGTTCGCGCTCCCGCAATTCCCGATACACCTTCATCTTCAAGGTGCCGCTCGGCAACTTGATACGAACCGCCATCAGCCGAACCCCATTGTGCAGCGCAGCAACTAGAGAGCTTCCGCAGCGAAATAGTCAATGGCCGGTCATTGACTATTTCTGGGGCTGACTTCTGAATTTTTTCCGGAGGGTCGGTGCGGCTCGGGATCATCGCTTTGGCGGGCGCCCGGACGGACGATCCGATATGCTGTTCGGCCACCAGACGATGAAGTAATTTCCGACCTGCCAGACCGGAACTTCGCGCTTCTGCTCGCGGCGGCGCAGCTCGTCCCTCGTCTTGATCTTCAAGGTCCCGCCCGGAAGCCTGATCCTGATTGTCACGTGCCCTCCCGCACCCTGTGTCCCACAAGGTACGAACGGTTCATAGGAGCAGTTTCATCCCGGCTAAGCAATTTCGGATCAGGTAGCAAGACGGATCGAGCTGTTTTCAAATGGTCAACACCGTCACTTGAAGAAATCCGCCATGCCCTGGATGGCCAGGAACGCATAGAGGATCGGCCCGGCGACCAGCCCGCAACAGAGGCACAGGATCGCTGCCAGCGCCACAAGCAGGGGCTTGTCGCGGCCGACCGCGCATAGCTCGGCCTTCACCGTCCAGCGCGCCGTTCCTTCATCTTGCGACATGGGCCGCTGTCCTCCCGATCCCCGCTCCCCTTGGGGGGCTCATTTCACACAATCGCCTGCAAACATCAACCGGCCCGCGAGGGCGGAAAGGACACGACTATGGACATGACGTTCAAGGGCGCCGCCAGGCGCCTGGACGACCTCGATCTGCCAAAACTTGGCGCCAGGATCGGCGTCGGCGAGGATGAGATCCACGCTTTTATTGATGTGGAAACGAGCGGGCATGGCTTCGACGTCCATGGCCGGCCGATCATCCTGTTCGAGCCGCATGTCTTTTTCCGCAACCTGTCGGAGGCAAAGCGGGCGCAAGCTGTCCCGGCCGGACTTGCCTATGCCAAATGGGGCGAAAGGCCTTGTCCCCGGGACAGCTATCCGCGCCTGAAAGCGGCTATCGCAATCGACGAGACGGCGGCGCTCAAATCGGCGTCGTGGGGCCTCGGCCAGGTTCTCGGCGAGAATTTCAAGGCGGCCGGCTTCTTCACCGTGCAGGCCATGGTCGAAGCCATGATGGAGGACGAGGCGCTGCAGCTGGCGGCGGCGGTCAATTTCATCGCCGCCAACCGGCTCGACGGCAAATTGCGCAATCATGATTGGGCCGGCTTTGCCAAGGGCTACAACGGCGCATCCTTTGGGAAAAACGCCTACGATATCAGGCTTGCCGCCGCGTTCCGCAAATGGTCTGGGATCAAGGACACGCCGTGGCCGCCCGCCGCCCCAGCGCAGCCTCCAGCGCCTGTTCCGATCCCGCAGGCTCCGCAACTGAACGGTCCCACGCCTTCGGCCCCAGAGGCAGAGCCGGACAAGGCTGGTGTCCGGCCCGGACCGTTGCCCGGCCCCGGGCCGCAGTCCTGGCCCCCTTGGTCGCCGCAATCCTCTCCTTGTTTCGAAAGGTAAAGCCATGACGTGGTTCAATACCAATGCCGCGCACAATCTGATCAATGTGCTGATCCTGCTGCTCACCGGCCTGGTCGGCTTCGACTGGACGCTGTTCGGCATCGAGGCGCCCCTGGCGCTCAAGATCACCGGGGTGCTGAGCCTGCTCAAGATCCTGATGAATGTCGTCCGCGACGGCGTCGCCGGTCTCGTCAGAAGACAGCCCGCCGTGGAGGGCAATTGAGATGTGGGTGCTTTCCATGCTGAGCGCGCTCGCCGGCAACAAGACGATCATATCGATCCTCGCCGCGCTGGTCGGCGGCATCGGCCTCTTTGTCGCCGGCGGCATCAGCCGGGCCAAGGAGGATACGGCCAGGCGAGCGGCGGAAAAACTCGCCGCCGCGCAGGATCGCCTCGAGATGGACCGCGAGGCGATCGATGCCGAACGCGCGGCGCGCGACCTGCCGGACGAAGCCGCACGGCGGGAGGCGATGCGATGGGCAAAGCACTGATGATCGGTCTGCTGCCAGGCGGCCTGCTGTTTGGGGGCCTGTTGCTCGCCGGATGCACAACGCCGGTTTCGCCGGCGCGCCAGGTCTGGTGCGACCACAACCAGGCGCGCCGTCCCTCCGCCCTCGTCGTCGCCGCCATGACGCGGCCCGAGCTCGACGAGGTGAACGCCTACAACGGGAAGGGCGCCAGATGGTGCGGGTGGAAGCCATGATACAGGAGTTTCTCGATGCTCTCGGCATCAAGGCGCCGGTGGTGGTCGCCGGCCTTTCCGGCGGCATTCTGCGCGCCTTGTCGCGCCACCGCTACAAGGTCCGCGAGATGGTGGCGTCGCCGATCTGCGGCGCGCTGGCGGCGGCCTACCTGACATTGCCGGTGGTGCATTACTTCCGCGCTTCCGGCGTGCCTTTGCCGTCGCCCGACGACGACACCACGACGCTGGCCGCGGCGTTCCTCATCGGCGTCTCGGCGATGTGGATCTCGGACATCGTCTTCGAGGTGGTGGTGAGGCGGTTCAAGCCTGAGAAGGAGGAGTGAGATCGCGCCTGTCTTAAAGCGCGTCGCGTTTGACCGGCCTCATGCGACGCGCTTTAGGTTGTTGTTTTAAGCATGTCGTTATCGCAAAACCGCTGCACACTCTTGCGCGAGATGCATTATTGCGCCGCAGCAACAGCCTCTTGCGGGCGACCCGGGTGAAGGTTGCGGAACCACGGGCGAAGGTGCGCGTTGGGCACGACCCTTGAGAGGATCTACCATGCCAGCTCGCCCAATCGTCTCGACAGCCGCAGCGATCCTGCTCGCCGCCACAAGCATGGCTTACGGCCGGCCGGATGCGCGCACCATGACATGCGAACAGACGCAGCAACTGATCCAGAGCCGGCGCGCGATCGTCCTGACCACCGGCCGCAATACCTATGATCGATATGTCCGCCAATACGGCAATGAGTGCGACTGGCCCGAAGTGCCCGTCACCTCCTTCATCAGGACGCTTGACGGTCAATGCCGGGTCCATCGATGCGAGGAACCGGTTTTCGATTTCCCGGACTGAGAAGCAGCCGGCGCTCGATCCAAGGTCTCTTCGTGACACCGAGGCTGTCGATGCGCTAGAAGCCGAAGAATTGCCGGCCTATCAAATATCCAACCGCGACGACCACCAGGGGAAACAAGGCCGGCGCCAGCCGGCTCAGAGCGGAGCTCCTTGCCGGTTCCTTTGGGGCATTCCTGAGGGCGTTTCCGAGATTTTTGGTCATGGTCCACTATGGTAGCAATCGCTGATTAACGATTCACCAACATGCTGCGCCCGCCCCGGAGACGGGGCGGTTTTTTGGCGTCTTCCACGGAGCTCGTCGCCATTGCCGCCCAAAACTGTCGTGCCGGTCGATTGAACCAGCATGGAGCCGGGCGCGTCGCAGCATGCGGGAACCAATCGCCGCCCACCTGCTTTGGCAAGGAGGTGATCTTTCGCGGGAAAGGAGTTCGACATGAAACCTATCGCATTCCTGCCGAGCGCGTTGATCATGGGCGTGCTCGGCGCACTGGCGTTGGCGGCGCCGGCTGCCGCCCAGACGGATAACCAGACACAAGACCAGGCGCCTGCCGGCCCCTGCCAGGCCCAGCCGCAGAACGGCCAGCAGCAGGAGCCGCCCGTCAACAACGGTGCCGGCGACAGCCTGACCGAAACGCTTGATCCCTGCAACGGCGTGCTGCAGCCGCCGCCGACCGGCGATCAGGGCATGGCCGCACCGCCGCCGGACCAAGGCAAAACACCGGTGCTCAAGCCCGGCGAGGTGCCGCCGCAGCCGCCGAAACAATAGGTTGGAGCCTTTGCCGTCCAGGCACCTGACGGACGCCCGACGCCGGCAGGCTTTTTTGCCGCTGGGCGGAACATTAGCTCTCGCTAAATGTTCCTCTCGAAGCAGTCGATATCACCCCCTCCGGTATCGCTGCTGATCGGGCAAACCGATCGGCCCGCGTGCCCTGCAACAGGAAACGCGGGCCACTGCGGCTGTTTGCGGCAACGCATCCGGGCGGACCGATTAGCCGCCGCTCACGGAACAAGAAGGTTGCGTGAGCGTTTCCAAAGAGGGCCCGCCGTCCCGATTGTGATCTAATGTTGCCACCCGTGGAAGGCGAAGTCCGCCAACAAGAACAGGAGAAGACGATGAAGATCCACCTTGTTCCTGCCGCCACCGGGCTGGTTCTGCTCGCCGGTGTCGGCGTGGCCACCGCAGACCAGGTGATTGTCACGCCCGAGCAGCAGACAGTCGTCCGCGAATATGTGCAGAAGCACCCGCTGGCGTCGATCAGCCTTCTGGGAGTGGAGCTCAACATCGGTTCCACTTTGCCCGACACGGTTGAACTTCACCCGATCGACGTTCCCGACGTGCAATACAGATACGTGGTCGTCGATGATCGCACCGTTCTGGTCGACCCCGGCACCCGCAGGATCGTGCAGGTCATCGACTGACCTTCACCCGTCGCTCTCTCGGGAAGACGCAAGGAGAGCGGCGGCTCGCCGGCAGGCAGCCGGCTGTTGATCGTCTTGTCGCGGAAAGGAGCCATTTCCATGTTGCCGCATGTCGAGTCACGCAATGTGGCCGCATCTGTCGACAAGCTGCTCGCTGAACGGGGCGCTGCCCTGTTGTCGATGAAGGAGTTGATCGCAGCGGTGCGTGAGCGAACTGGAACGGAGCGCTCGGACGCGGATCTGGCGGGGCTGATCACCAAAAAGGCGGCACTTCTCGGTGTCGCGGTGCTGTCCGACTAGGCTGAAGCAGCTCAAGACGCCGATCGAAATTTCAGCTAAAAGTTGTCGCTCACGGATTTGAGCCGAGGAGACAACAGTGACGGACGACAGGCAGGAACGCATTCGCCGGCGGGCTCACGCGATCTGGGAACAGGCCGGCCGGCCCAACGGCGCGCATCAGCAGCACTGGGACCAGGCCACTGCCGAGGTCGACGGTGAGGAGCGCAGGCCGAAAGCCAAGGCGGCTCGACCGAAGGAGCCGACGGCCGCCAAAGCCAAGCCGGCGGCCGCCAAAGCCAAGCCCGAAGACACTAGGCCAAAGACTGCTCGGCCGCGCAAAGGTTCAGCAAGCTAGAACAATAACGCTTCGGCCGCGGGACGAAGCTCCGTCCGCGGCCGAAAGCGTAAGTCCCGAAATCTCGATCTCTGCTACTTGCCGCAATGGTTGTCGTTGACGGTCGGTGAAACCGTGCCGGGAGCCTTGTGAGTGGCATCAGGCATCGCGCCCTGCGGGCCTGGAGGGCAGTTCCGATCGGCATTGGAATTCATGCCGCCAGGGCCCGCAATAATACTAGCGGTAATCCCGGGATCGACAGCATCCGGCTCGGCCAGGTTCGGATCGATCGGGGCGGGGTCCGTTACGACGCTTCTGCCGCTGCCGGTATCCATGTCAGCGTCTGGGTCGGCGTTCTGGGCCATCGCAGAAGTGGCCAGCCCAGCGGCGAGTAGGGACGCTGCGAGAATCTGCTTAAGCATGGTTTGCCTCCATTTGTCTCTCCATTTTTTCGGTTGTCGCCGCATAGCGACTACAGAAAAAAACCGCTCGGGCGTGGTGAAGGTTCCCATAAAATTCCAGCCTGCGACGAACCGTCGTGATCAGCAAGGCAATCCTGCCCGGGATGCCAGGAACCCAAAAACGTGCTGGCCACGAGAGGTTGACATGACTGCCACGTCACGATATTGAACAGGATTATACAGGTTTACTGAACAGGTGTTCCATGGCTCGTCGCACGGCTCCGTCGTCTCCCGGAACGGGTAAGCCCGAACGGATCGCCACCGTCCTTGAACACGAGATCCGCTCCGGCGTGCTCGGCTTCGGCGACCGCCTGCAGAGCGAGAACGAGCTCGTCCAGCGTTTTTCCGTCAGCCGCAACACCATCCGCAAGGGTCTCGAGGAACTGTCGAGCCGCGGGCTGATCACCACCAAGGTCGGCATCGGCTCGTTCGTCACCTTCGACGGCATGCCGGTCGACGACGCCGTCGGCTGGTCGCGGGCGCTGGCCAATGCCGGCGCCAATGCCGAGACCCGCACGCTCAGGCTCGAAGTCATGCAGGATGCCGAGCTCGCTGGCAGGCTCGGCGTCGAAAGCCCGTTCTTCATCGCCGTCGACCGGGTGCGCTCCAACGCCGATGACGGCCATGCCATCTCGATCGAGCGCAGCCGCTTGCCGCTGTCGCCCGAGCTGGAGGACGTGCCGCTGCGCGGCCTGCGCGAGGGCTCGCTGCACCAGACGCTGCGCGGGGCGGGGCTCGTCCCCGATCACGGCGAGGAGTGGGTCGACATCGAGATGCTGAGCGCCGAGGACGCGGCCATTCTCGATTGCGCGCCGAGCGCGCCGTTCCTGCGCACGCGGCGGTTGACGCGCGCCGCCGATGGCCGCGCCATCGAATACGTCACCAGCCTGCTCAATCCGGCGCATTTCGCCCTTCACCTGGAGTTCTGAGCATGGACAGCGCCGAGGCGATCGACGGGGCGATGGGGGCGCTTATCGGCGGTGCGCTGGGCGATGCGCTCGGCATGCCGACGCAGCTGCTGTCGCCGGCCCAAATCGCCGAGCTCTACGGCCACGTCGAGGATTTCGTCGCGCCCGTCGCCGATCATCCGGTGTCGAAGGGCTTGGCCGCCGGCACTGTCACCGACGACACCGAACAGGCGCTGCTGCTCGGCCGCATCCTGGTTGTTTCAGGCGACGGCTTCGACCACACGCGCTGGGTCAAGGCGCTGCTCGACTGGGAGCGCGAGGTCAAGGCGCGCGGCAGCTACGATCTGCTCGGACCTTCTACCAAGCGCGCCATCGACGCCATCAATGACGGCGTGCCGGCCGAGGAAGCGGGGCGCAGCGGCGACACCAATGGCGCGGCGATGCGCATCGCGCCGGTCGGCATCATGATGCCGCTGGAGCCGCTCGACGGGCTGGTCGCCAAGGTGGCGGAAACCTGCCGGGCGACGCACAACACCTCGATCGCCATTGCCTCGGCCGCAGCCGTCGCTGCCGCGGTCAGCTGCGGTGTTGCCGGCGGCGACTGGCGAACAGCCTCGGATCGTGCGGTTGTGGCGGCAAGGCAAGCGGCGGCACTCGGACACTGGGTCACCGGCGGCGATATCGCCGCGCGGATCGACTGGGCGAGAAGCCTCGTCCGCGGCAAGGCCGTCACTGACGGCATCCGGCTGATCGTGGACCTGGTCGGCACCGGCGTCGCCAGCCAGGAATCGGTTCCGGCGGCCTTCGCGGTGGTGGAAATAGCCGGTGGCGATCCCTGGCAGGCGGCCGTCATCAGCGCCAATCTCGGCGGCGACACCGACACGATCGGCGCCATTGCCGCCGGCATGGCAGGCGCTTGCGCCGGCTTTTCCCGATTGCCGCAGGAACACATCGCCCGGCTCAAAGGCCTCGACATTGCGCAGGTGCGGGCGCTCGCCGCCGATCTGGTCGCGGCGCGGATCGCGAAAAGCAGTTCCGGCAAGGACGCGGCGGCATGAGCGGGCGGCTCGTCCATATCGGCAGCGCGGTGGTCGACTATGTCTACCGCATCGACGCCTTGCCGGCGCCCGGCACCGAAAAGACCGCATCGAGCTTTGCCCAGGTCGCCGGCGGCGGCTTCAACATGATGGTCGCGGCCAGCCGCACCGGCATGAAGGTAGTCTTCGGCGGCCAGCTCGGCAGCGGACCCAATGGCGATTTCCTGCGTGCCGCTTTCGCCGCCGAAGGGATCGCAACGCTGACGCCGCCATCACCCGTGATGGACAGCGGCAATTGCGTTGCCATGATCAGTGGCGACGCCGAGCGCACGTTCGTGTCATGGCCTGGCGCCGAGAGTGTGCTCAGCCTCGGCATGATGGCGGCCGTCCGGGTTGCGCCGGGGGATTGGGTGTTCGCCTCCGGCTATACGCTGAGCTATGTCGCGAGCCGCGATGCGCTGGCCGACTGGATTGAGGCGCTGCCGGCGGAAATTCCCTTCGTCTTCGATCCGACCCCTGTCGTCTCGGACATTCCGCGCGCCATTCTCGACCGGGTGCTGGCGCGCACGAGCTGGTTGAGCTGCAATACAACTGAAGCTGCTGAGATCGCCGGCCCCGGCGATGTCGAGGCCATTGCTGCCCGGCTTCTTTCCAATCACTGCCCAGGCGCCGAGGGGGTCGTCATCCGCGCCGGGGCAAAAGGCTGCTTCGTGCGGCTGGCTGACGGCACCGCGCAGGCTGTGCCCGGTCTTAAGGTCGCCGCCGTCGATACCAACGGCGCCGGCGACACCCATATCGGCGCCTTCGTCAGCGCGCTGTCGCGCGGCGTGCCGCCCTTCGAAGCGGCGCGCTATGCCAATGCGGCGGCGGCGCTCTCGGTCACCCGCCATGGCGGGTCGTCGGCGCCGACCGACCAGGAAATCCAGACATTCCTCAGCCATGACGATCGATCCGTGCACGGCTGGAAGCAAGAGGCCCATTTGTGAAAGCCTAAATGACGCAACAAGCCCGCCAACCGGGCAGAACAATGAGAGGAACGAACATGCGCATGCCCAAACTGACTGCTTTTCTGGCGGCAACCGCCGTCTTCGCTTCGGCACTTACGCTGGCCGCCAGGGCCGACGAAGTGCATGTGCTCAACTGGAAGGGATACGGCGCCGACGAGCCCTGGGCCATCGCCGCCTTCGAGAAGGCGACCGGCAACAAGGTCGTCAACGACTTCTTCAATTCCGAACAGGAAATGCTGACAAAGCTCAGGACAAATCCCGGCCTCTACGATGTCGTCATGATCAACGCCGCCTTCAACGACCAGGCGATGGCGGAAAAACTGATCCAGCCGATCGATGTCTCGAAGATTCCCAACTATGCCGACATCAGCCCAGACAAGGCAGGCTCGCCGATGCTCGCCCGCGATGGCAAGGTCTATGGCGTGCCATGGGTGTGGGGCTTGACCTCGCTCGCCATCAACGAGAAATCCTTCGAGACGCCGCCGACCAGCATCACCGAAATGTGGAACGAAGCCCATAAGGGCCGCGTGGTCATTCGCGACGACGCGGTCGAAGCGGTTCAGTTCGGCGCCATCGCCACCGGCCAGAACATCAACGACATCAAGGACATGGAGGCGGTCAAGGCGAAGCTGACCTCGCTCATGCCGCAGATCAAGACATTCTGGAGCTCGGAGAACGACTGGAACCAGATGGTCGCCTCCAACCAGATCGACATCGGCACCTACTGGAGCGGCTCGGCCGACCGTGCCAAGACGCATTTCAAGCTGCCGGTCGCGCTGGTCATCCCAAGGGAAGGCGCCGTCGCCTGGCTCGACGCTTTTTCCATTCCGGTCGGTGCCAAGAACGTCGCCGGCGCCGAGGCCTTCATCAACTACATGATTGATCCCGGCTTCTACGTTGAATGGGTCACCAAGGTCGGCGCGCCGGTCTCGGCCAACACCAAGGCGGTTGCCGCGCTTCCCGAAGATGCGTTCAACCGCAAGGTGATGGGCGACCCTGATGTCGCCAAACGCATCCAGTTCCAGGCGCCGATCACCGACGCGCAGCGCGAGGCTTATCTGGCGCTGTGGCAAGAGCTCAAAGTCAACGTGAAGTAGCGGGCGGGCTTTCGGGGAGAGGCATATGGCTGAACAGGTCGCGATCGGTTCGAGGAGCGGATTGCGATCGGCTTTGCCCCTGCTTCTGCCCGCTTATCTGTGGCTGACGGTGGCGATCTTCCTGCCGCTGTCGGCCATGGTCTTCTTCTCCTTCATGACCGAGCTGCCGCTGTCGGGGAAGGCGTGGTCGTTCACGCTGGAGAACTACGCCACCTTCTTCTCAGAGCGGCTGTATTTGACGCTGCTGCTGGCCTCGCTCCGGCTCGGGCTCGAGGTGACGCTGTGGTGTGTCGTTATCGGCTATCCCGCGGCCTATGTGCTGGCCAAGGTGCTGAAGGGACGCAGCCGCGAGGCGATCTTCCTGCTCGTTATCCTGCCGTTCTGGAGCAACTGGCTGGTGCGCATCTTCTCCTGGGCGATGGTTCTGCGTGAAGGCGGCATTCTCGACACCGCGCTCAATGCGGTGCTGCCGTTCAAGATCAACATCGACCTGATGTATTCCTATCCGGCCGTCATCATCGGGCTGGTGCACTCCTATGTGCCCTACATGGTGCTGACCTGTTACCTTACGCTGCAGGCAATCGACGATTCTCTGATCGAGGCAGGACGTTCGCTCGGCGCCTCACGGCCGCAGATGCTGAGGCGGGTGATCATCCCGCTGTCCATGCCGGGGCTGGTGGCGGGCGCAGCGCTGATCTTCGTGCCCGTCGTCGGCTCCTTTATGGAGCCGCGTATCCTCGGCGGGCGCACCGGCACCTTCTACGGAACGGTCATCGAGGATCAGTTCGTCGCCGTTTTCAATTGGCCGCTGGGCGCAGCGCTGTCCTTCATCCTGCTGGCCGTCGTCCTGGTCATTCTTGCGCTGACATCGCCGGTGCTCAGGAGGGCCGCCTGATGGCGACGACCCGTATCCTCGAATGGCTTGGCCGGCTCTACATCTGGCTGCTGCTCGCCTTCCTCTATCTCCCGATCGTCATCATGGCGCTGATGTCGTTCAACGTCTCGCCCTTCTACCAATTGCCGTTCGAATGGACGACTGAATGGTACGCGTCGCTGTGGCAGAACGACCAGCTGATCTCCGCAACCTGGAACAGCATAGAGATCGCCGTCATCACCACCATCCTTTGCACCGCGCTCGGCACGGCGGCGTCGCTGGCGCTCTATCGCTACGAATTTCGCGGCAAGAAATTCCTGCAAGCGCTGCTGTTTCCGCCGATCGCCATTCCGTGGCTGATCACCGGCACGGCGATGCTGATCTTCTTCTTCGGCATCGGCATCGGGCGTGGGCTATTCGCGATCCTGCTCGGCCATGTGGCGCTGGCGTTGCCGTACGTGATCGTCGTCGTCTCGGCTCGGCTGCAGACCTTTGCGCCGGAACTGGAAGAGGCGGCGCGATCGCTCGGCGCCAACCAGTGGCAGGTGACGCGGCGCGTGACGTTGCCGTGGATCATGCCGGGCGTCATCGCCGGCGGGCTGTTCGCCTTTGCCGTATCGTTCGACCAGTTCGTGGTCTCATACTTCCTGTCGACGCCGGGCCAGACAACATTGCCGGTCGAAATCTACGCCGCGATCCGCAAGGGTTTTACGCCCGAGATCAATGCGGTCTCGACAATCATCATCGTCGTCTCGATGGCGCTGATGCTGCTTACGGCACGTTTCTTCAAATTCGGCGGAGAGAAATAATGGCCGGCGTGCAAGTATCGAATTTGTCGCGCAGTTTCGGGGCGCACAAGGCACTGGATGACGTCTCCGTCGATTTTGCCGACGGTGGTTTCTATGCACTGCTTGGGCCCTCGGGCAGCGGCAAGACCACGCTGCTGCGGCAGATCGCGGGCTTCGATTTTCCCGACTCCGGCCGCATCGCGATCGGCGGCGAGAGCGTCGAGCGGGTGCCGGTCGAGAGGCGGCGCATCGGCATGGTGTTTCAGAACTATGCGCTGTTTCCCAACATGAGCGTGGCCGACAATGTCGCCTTCGGCCTGTCGGTGCGCGGGGAGGCCAAGGCAACGATCGCCAGCGAGGTGCAGCGTGCGCTCGACCTGGTGCAGCTCGGCAAGCTCGGTGGCCGCCGGCCGCATCAGCTGTCCGGCGGCCAGCGCCAGCGCGTCGCGCTGGCGCGCGCCATCGTCACCAAGCCGCGCGTGCTTTTGCTCGACGAGCCGCTGGGCGCGCTCGACAAAGCGCTGCGCGTCGACATGCAGATCGAGCTGAAACGCATCCAGCGCGAGATCGGCATCACCACCATCTTCGTCACCCACGACCAGGAAGAGGCGCTGACGATGAGCGACCGCATCGGTATCCTGCGCGACGGCCGGCTGGTGCAGGAAGGACCGCCGGAGGACATCTACGACAGCCCGAAGAGCGAATTCGCCGCCACCTTCCTCGGTGACGCCAACATATTGCGCGGCGAGACCACCGGCATCGGCATCCGCTTGCCCGACGGCACGGCGATCGCCGCCGGGGCTGGCGCGACGCTTTCCGCTGGCGCCAAAGCAAGCTGCGCGGTGCGGCCCGAACGCATCCGCATCGCCGCCGATTCCGGAGGCGCGGACCAGGCCGATGGCAATGTGCTCCGTGGCCAAGTCTCCAAGCGTATCTTCGCCGGCAACAACAGCACCTATTTCGTCGAACGCGAACGGGCAAACGCTCAGGGTCATCGTGCAGAACACAGGCATTGAAAGGTTGGCGGAAGGACAAGAGGTGATGTTGCGCTGGTCGCCGGAGAGTACGGTGCTGATCGCTGCGAACTGATCTTGCCAGGGGGACCGCAATCGAGGAGAGCATGATCGGGCATAGTGCCGAAGGCGGAACATCCGATGACGCTTGAACTCAGTGCGGATGACCAGTCGATGCTGCAGGGCGAGCAGGGCCCGGCCGTGGCCGCCGCGATGAAGATACTGGTCGCCTTTTCCAACGCAGTCGGCGCGCGCAAGCTGTTGGACATTGCTGGGGCCCATATCGATGGCTGCCTCTATCACGGCCAAGCCAGCCTCGATTTCGTCGAAAGGCTGGTCGAGGGCGGCGGTCGCGTGCATGTGCCGACGACGCTGAATGTCGGCTCGTTCGACCTCATCCATCCCGGACTGGTGAAGATGCCGCCGTCGCAAGAGGCGCCGGCACGCCGTCTGATGAAGGCGCATCTGGAGCTCGGCTGCCAGGCGACATTCACCTGCGCGCCCTATCAGACGCGGTTCCGGCCGGCTTTCGGCGAACAGATCGCCTGGGGCGAGTCCAACGCCATCGTCTTTGCCAATTCGGTGATCGGTGCCCGGACCAACCGCTATGGTGATTTCATCGATCTGTGCTGCGCGATGACCGGGCGCGCGCCGGCCTGGGGACTGCATCTCAGCGAAAACCGGCGCGGCCAGGTGCTGTTCGAGCTGTCCGGTTCTTTCGAGCCTGCCGACACCCTGTTCGTTGGCGTCGGGCTGATCGTCGGGCAGGCGAGTGGCGACCGCATTCCTGTCATGTCAGGCCTGCCGCAGCCGCGCGACGAGGACCAGCTGAAGGCGCTGGGTGCGGCGGCGGCAACGACGGGCGCGGTGGCACTGTTTCATGCGGTCGGCATCACGCCGGAAGCAAGGACGCTCGACGAGGCATTTCGCGGCATGGCGCCGGAGGCGACGATCCGGATCTGTCGCGCCGACATCGACCAGGCGCTGGCAAAACTGTCGAGCATCCCCGACGGCGCGCCGCTTGCGGCGGTATCGCTCGGCACGCCGCATTTTTCGCATGAGGAATGGATGCGCCTGCTGCCGCTGCTGCACGAGGTCGCGCCGGGCAGGGGCGTTCCGATCTATGTCAACACCGGACGCGCCACTTTGAAGAGATTGCAGGATGAGGGCGCACTGGCCGGCATGGAGGCGTTCGGCCTCATTCCGGTTGCGGATACCTGCACTTATGTCACCACCATCCTCGAGCGTCTCGACGGCGTGGTGATGACCAATTCCGGCAAATGGGCACATTACGCGCCCGGCAATATCGGCGTGTCGGTGGCGTTCGGCGACATGGAAGATTGCGTCCGCTCGGCAGCGGCCGGGCATGTCGTGCGGAGCGCGCCATGACGCGGTCGGCCGAAACAGACCGGATCGAACGCACCGGCATCTTCCAGCTTGCCGGCGAAGCGCAAGGCTCGGCGCTGGTGTTTTCGCACGCGCTCAGCTTCTGGGGCGGGATCGACGTCGAAACAGGCGAAATCATCGACCACTCGCATTCTGGTCTTGGCCAAAATGTCGCCGGCAAGATTTTGGTGATGGCATCCGGGCGCGGCTCGTCGTCCTCGTCTTCGATTCTCGCCGAGGCGATCCGCCGGGGCACGGCGCCGGCCGGCATTATCCTGGAGCGGCCGGATCCGATCCTTGCCGTCGGCGCCATCGTCGCCGAGTTCCTCTACGATGTCAGCATGCCGCTGGTCGTCTGCGATGTCTCAGGCATTGTCTCAGGCGACCGGATCGCGATCAGCATGGCTGACGATGCGCAAGCGATGGTAAGCAAGATCTAGCCGGCCATCAGTCCTGCCGCGCCCTGCCGCCAATAGGCCGCTGCCAGCGTCTCGTCGCGGCCAAGCCCCAGCGTACCGCGCCAGTGTTCGCGCACCGTCGTGGCGGCAGCCGCTTCCGCAGCGAACCAGCCGAACGCCGAACCGGTCGGCCATGCCACTGACAGGATGGCGCGCGCCAGCCTTTCGTCGAGGCCGGCCGGTACACCATTTCTCGGCAGCCAGTGCAGCTCTATGCCGGTCGCGTTGTCGATCACCTGTCGTTCGCCATCGTCGGCGATCTCGATGTAGGCCGCGCCTTTCGTCTCGGCGGGCAGCGTCTCCAGCATGCGCGCCAGCGCCGGCAGGCCGGTTTCGTCGGCGCCCATGAGATACCATGATGCCAGCCGCACCGGGCGGCCGACCGGTCCCATGATGCCGATTTTCATGCCCGCAGTTGCCTGCATGGCCCAGTGCGCGCCGACGCTGTCGCCGGGATGGATCAGGAAGTCGACGTCGATGATGCCCTTTTCCAGGTCGAGCGCCCGGATCGTGTAGACGCGCGCCAGCGGACGCCTGTCGTTCGAGGGCCAGGCTGGCAAGCCATTGCCGCCGAGCACGGGCCAGAGCGGTTCGGGCACCTCCCTGGTCGGAAACAGCATGCGGATATGCATGCCGCCGAATTTCGCGAAACGCCCCAGATCCTCACCAGCGAAGCGGATGCGGCGCATATGCGGTGTGAGATCGCCAACTTGGGTGACGACCATCTCGCGGAACTGAGCGAGGCGGGTTTCCCCGGCGAAATCGCCGGTCCAGACGATCTCGGGGTTTTCTTCCTTGGCATAAACTTCGATCGCGGTGGCCAGCAGATCCTTGATGCGCGCCAGCCCGTCGCGGTCGGCGGCATTGGCCCGCATCACCAGCCGGTCCACGTCGAAGGATGCGCCGCCGAAGGCGAAGCGGAAGTCGAGCCGCTGCCCCTCTTGCGAGGCATCGGCATCGAAACTCTGCAGCCGGTCGCTGATGCGGTCGATGTAAAGCGGCAGGTTGGGCAGGTTCAAACGCGCTTCGCAGGCCAGTCCGCTCGCCGATGCTTCGCTCATGCTCAACCTCCGATCCTGCCGGTCAGCGCCACTTTGAAGGTGCGGCCCTTGCCCTGTTCAGTCGCCGCCGACGTCGACCATGCGCTTTGCGGGTCGGTGTAGGCGGTGTCAAACACGTTATCGACGGCGAAATCGAGCCTGGCGTGATCATTGATGCGCCAGTTGGCGAAGACATTGACGAGGTCGAAGCCGTCATTGATTTCGGGCGGCCGGTCCGGATCGGTGCGGCTGGTGCGGGTGGTCTTGCCGACGCTGAGATATTGCGCGCCGATGGTGAGCTGGTCTTCCAGCATCCTGAAGCCGACGGTCGCCGAGAAGCGGTCGAGCGGCGTGTTGTTCAGCGCCTGGCCGGAGTAAACTCCGCTGACGACCTTGGCGTCGATCAGGGCGCCGGCCAGATTCACGAAACCCCAGCCATAGTCGTAGACCGCCTCGGCCTCGATGCCTTTCAGCCGCGCGTCGCCGATGTTGATCGCTGTTCTCGGCAAGACGGTCAGGTCGACGTCGATATAATCCTCGATATCGGTGTGGAAGACGTTGACCTTGGCACGAAACAGATCGCCGGCGGTCAGCACATCGTCGTATTTCAAATTGACGCCGGCTTCCCAGCTCTTCGCCGTTTCGGGCTGCAGAAGCAGGTTGGGCTGGTAGCTGTCGCCCCCGCCATGCGCACCGCCGCCGCGATAGACGTCCTGCAGGCCCGGTGCCCGGTAGCCTTCGGAATAGGTGCCGTAGAGCTGGAAGCCTTCGAGTGGCGTAACGCCAACGGTGAGGCGGGGCGACCAGCGGTCGCCCGACATCGAGGCTTCCTCCGGCGGCACGGTCTTCGTTTCGCCGTCGAGCTGGTAGCCATCATAGCGCATGGCGGCGATGAGCTGCAGCCAGTTCTCATAGTCGCCCTGCCATTGCAGGAAGCCGCCATAGCCCTGCTGCTCGCCGGCGCCGAAATGCGCGGCCTCCGATGAGGCCTCCAGATAGTAGTAATCGAGCCCGTAGGTGAGGGTATGTGCCATCTCCCAGGCGTCGAAGCGCGAGGAGTTCTTCAAGTTGAAACCTAACGTGGCGACGTCGTAATAGCGGAACTTGCCGATGGCCGACACCGGCCAGACCTGTGTCTGCTCGGCGCGCGTGCGGTTGTGGTAGAGATTGGCGCTGAAGTCGATCAGCTCGTTGTCGTCAGGCTTCCAGGTATAGGCTGCCGTGTAGGTCTGGTTGGTCGTGTCGGTGTCGTAACGGCTGAGCGTCGGCGAGGTTGAACCGCTCGATCCGGTGATCTGGTCGCTATAGCGCTGCAGGATCGCGCCGAGCTTGAGCTCGTGGCCGTCGGCGGGGCGCAGCGTCGCCTTCATATAGCCGCTGGTGATGCTCTCGCCGGTCCACGGCACCGTGTCGCCATTGCCGTCGGTGTAGCTGTCGCGGTCGCGATAGATGAGATTGCCGATGATATCGGCGTCGTCGCTGAAGCGGTAGGCGCCGGTGGTGCTGGTGGTGAAGCCGTGGCCATTGCTCTCATAACCGAGCTTTTCGCTCAGCGCCCAACGTTCCTCCTGCTTGAGGAAATCGCCGGCATCCTTGGTTTCGAAGGAGACGACGCCGCCGATGCCCCCCGAGCCATAGGCATTCGAGACCGGGCCGCGAATGACTGTCGCATCTTTGATCAGCTCGGGCTCGACATAGAACGAGCCCGAGCCGTGGCCGACGCGCCAGTAATCCTGGCGGGCGCCGTCGAGCGTCACCACCACGCGGCCATATTGTTCCAGTCCGCGAATGTTGATGGCAGTCGCCGGATCGTCGCCGTTCATCGAGGCGGCAACGCCGGGCGTGGTGCGGAAAATGTCGGCGGCGGTGTCTGGCTGGATGCGTTCGAGCTCTTCAGAGTCGACGGCACTGATGGCGGCCATCGAGTCGATGACAGCCGTCTTGATCATCGTCGCCGAGATGGTGATCAGGTCGAGCACGGTCGGCTCGTTCGCTCCAGCCTGCTGGAGCGGCTTGGCTGGACGGTCGGCCTTGGCGGCGGCGCCTTCCTTCTGCTCCTCCTGCGCGGTGGCGGGCGGCGCGGCACACAGGCCGAGTGCGAAGGCGAGCGCGGTGCTCGCCATCAAGGTCTTGTTGCGTGTCAGTCTCATAGCGATGCCGCCCCCGGAAAAGCAAGATTGCTGGCGGCGGCCGTCGGCCCTGGCTGGCATGATGGAGAAGCTCGACCGGTGGGTCGGGCAGGGCTACTTATTGAAACATGATGACATTAGTCAACTTTAATTTTATAGCCACGACCATCATCGAGGAATCTCAAGCGCAGGAGCGAGACGGCATGGTCGGCAGTGGCGGAGGGCGCAGGCAGATGCGCTGGTTTCGATCGGGCAGCATGGCGGTTATGCTACTGTTGGCGTTTTCTGTTCTTGCGCCGTCTTGCGGATTCAACGCGCTGGCCGCGGATATGGTCGTCGACGCATCGGGGCGGACCGTCGTGACCGGTCCGGGAACCAGGATATTGACGCTCGGTTCCGACGTTACCGAGATCGTTGATGCGCTGGGCGCCGGCGGCCGGATCATCGCGGTTGATCGCGGCAGCAAATATCCCGCTTCCGTCGCGCAAAAGCCGGATGTCGGCTACCGGCGGCAATTGTCCGTGGAAGGCTTGGTCGCGCTTCGCCCCGATCTGATCCTGGCGGCGCAGGACAGCGGGCCGCCGGAGGCAATCGAGGTGCTCAAGTCGCTGGCGATCCCGGTCGTCTTCGTGCCGGAAGACAACAGTCCGCAAGGCATCGAACGCAAGATCACCCTGATTGCCGCAGCGCTTCGCCTTGAGCACAAGGGCAGGGAGGTTTCACGGGACGTGCTCGACGCCTTCAAGGCTGCCGCCGATCTCGCCGCGAAAATTGCACCCGAGCGCCGCAAGAAAGTAGTGTTCTTCCACGGCCTCGTGCGGCTGAGTGCTGCCGGCGCCGGCACCGCGGCCGATGCAATCATCCGCTATGCAGGCGGCATCAATCCGATGGTCGTAGTGCAGGGCTACAAGCCAGCGTCGGAAGAAAAGCTGATCGAAATGGCGTCCGACGTGATTCTGATGATGAGCGACGGCAAGGGCGGCCCCACCGCCGAACAGGTGTTCGGCACCCGGGCGCTGAGCGCCACGCCGGCGGCGGAGACAAAGGCGCTGATCGTGCTGGACGGCGCCTATATGATCGGCTTCGGCCCGCGCACCGCCGATGCAATCCGCGACCTCGCGCAGGCTCTCTATCCGGAGGTGGCGGACGCGGATTAGGTCACGAACTTGTGACGCCACGGCCCGCACCTGTTGGCGCGGCCTCTGTTATCATGGGAGCTTCCGTTCAGATCTCCGGGATGCTTTCCCTGAAGATTACCTGCAGCCGCGGCTGGTGCAGTTCGTAGGGCAAGCCCCTGATCGCATGGGTCAAGGTGTTGAGCGCTTCGCGGGCCTCGACGCGCGGGTTCTGGTCGATGACCGCGTCGAGCGTGCCGTCGAGTAAAAGGTCCTTGGTGCCTTCCGTCACTTCGTGGCCGAGAAACACGGTCGACAGCGCCCGGCCTCGCTCCTTGAGTGCGCGAGCGATGCCGGTGTTGCCGGCGCCGACATTGTAGATCGCGGCCAGATCCGGGTGCCGGTCCAGCAGGGCCGAGGCCTCCATATAGGCCTTTTCCCGGTCGTCGAGCATCTCGCGCATCTCGACGATCTGCAGATTGGGCGAGTCTTCCGTCAGGACGTGGCGGAAGCCCATCTCGCGCTCCTCATGGCCGCGATAGGAGAGCGAGCCGGCGAACAGCGCGACTTTGCCCGGGCGATCGGCGCCCATGAAGCGATTGAGCAGATAGCCGGCGAGCCGGCCGGCGGCGCGGTTGTCGATGCCGATATAGGCGACCCTCGGCACATGCAGGATGTCGGACGCGATGGTGACGACCTTGACGCCGCTGGCCGATAGCGAGCGGATCGCCTCGCGGACCGTCGGATGGTCGAGCGCGATGACGCCGACGCCTTGCGTCTGGCCGCGCAATTCCTGCAGCAGGCGGGCAAGCCGGTCGGGATTGAAGCCTTCGATCGTGGCGACGCGCACATCGAGGTCCGGTCTTGACTGCGCCTGCGCCTCGATGTGCCGGTGCAGCATCTTGATGAAGGAATTGGTGCCGGCGGGCAGGGCGAAGTCGAGCCGTATGACGTCGCCGGGCAGGGCGTTGCGTGGGGTCGGGCTGTTCGAATTTTCCGCGATGTAGCCAAGCCGCTGCGCCGTTTCCAGCACGACCTCGCGGGTGCGCGCCCTGACCCCGGCGCGGTTGTTGAGCACACGGTCGACCGTGGCGGCTGAAACGCCGGCTTCCCGGGCTATGTCTGTCAGCGTGGACCGCACAGTCGATCACCTCATTCTAGCGCTACGGGCGCATCAAAATTGCGGATTTAACGAATCGGACGACGACTTCATTGCCATCCGCGATTCTGATGGGAAATGATGTATCCGGCCTTAGCCGATGCGCAAGCCGGCGCGCTACATCAAATCGCGGAGCCCGGCCGAAAAGGCTCGGCGCGGCGCACGGTTCCCTCAAATTCAAGCACCAGGTGCCGTGTAGTAACCTCGCTGGACTGCATTTCTCTCCCTCATCTGCGATCTTATGACGTGTTTTGAGTATTTATGATGTTGACAGCCTTCCCATACTGCCGTCAATATCCATCATGAGGGCCGTGGAGGAACAAGGCCCCGAGGGAGGACTTCCAATGTCTGATATGATCCGCATGTCGCGGCGCCGCTTGCTGGCGTCCGGTGGAAAGGCGGCCGTGCTCGTTGCCGCTGCAGGTATCGCACCGAAATTCATCCGCCCCAGCCGCGCCTATGCGGCCGATGCGCTGGCGCCGGGCATGATCGGCGGCCCGACGGGCTTCGACGGCTCGGAGCACTATCAGTATGGTCCCGACACGCCGGAAGGCCGTGTCATCGAGGCGGCCAAGGCGATGAAGGGCGCCGGCAAGGCGCCGGCCAAGATCGTGCTCGGCCTGTCCGATGGCTCGATCGGCCAGCTGACGCAGCCGTTTCCTGCTGGCGCGCCTTCGATCAAGGATCTTTGGGAGAAGGAAACCGGCATTCCGCTCGAGATTGTCGGCGTGCCGAACGGCCAGGAATTCACCAAAACGATGCAGGATATCTCCACCAAGGGTGGGGCCTATGATATCTATGCGGTAGAATGGAACCGTCTCGGCGACCTCGCCGAAACCGGCGGCATCCTGAAGCTCGACGACTTCGTCGCTCAGTACAAGCCGGAGTGGGACGACCCCGAGCGCGGCTATGTCAACGGCGCCAAGGGCGTCTCGCTGCTTAACCAGTATCGCGGCTCGACCTATGGCGTATCGCTGGATGGCGATTTCCAGACCTGGGTCTACCGCACCGATCTGTTCGGCGATGCGGCCGAGAAGAAAACCTTCTCCGACAAGCATGGCTACGAACTGGCGCCGCCGAAGACCTGGAAGCAGCATGACGAGATCGCGGCCTTCTTCCAGCGCCCCGACAAGGGCCTGTTCGGCTCGACCGATCTGCGCAATCAGGGCTGGGGCTACACCAACTGGTATCAGCGTTATGTTTCAATGGCTTCGCCCAATCAGTTCCTGTTCGACGATACCGGCAAGCCGCTGATCAATTCGGAGCAAGGGATAGCTGCGACCAACGAGTACATCGCCTCGCTGGCCCATCATTCGCCGGACGCGATCTCATGGGGCTGGCCGGAACAGTACGGCAATTTCGCCAAGGGCGGCGCCGCCATGACCTGCGCCTTCTCCAACCTGCCAAAATTCCTCGACAACGCCGGCAACAAGGATTCAGCTGTCACCGGCAAGATCGGCTCGATGCTGCCACCCGGCCGCGAGATCGACGGGAAGCTGATCAGCCGTTCGGTGCTGTGGCTGAACCTCTCGGCTTCGGTCTCCTCGCAGGCCAAAAATCCGGAGGCCTGCTATCTCTTCCTGCAGTGGCTGGGATCGAGCCGGATCTATGCCTGGATGACCGCCAATCCGGGCGGCTATTTCGATCCGTTCCGGCTGTCGGATTTCTCCGACCCGCTGGTCCGCCAGACCTATCACTCCTACCACATGGATGTGGTGCGCGAGACGGTCGCCCGCACTGTGCCGACCATCAACTATCCCGGCGCCACCGCCTTCCACAATGCGCTGGACGAGAACCTCGTCGCCGCGTTGACCAAGGCCAAGACCGCCGAGCAGGCGATGGCCGACACCGAGGCCGAATGGAAGAAGATCGCCCGCCGCACCGGCGAGGAGAAGCTTCTCGAAGCCATCAAGACCAACAAGGAGGCTTGGCCTACCGTTCTCGACCCGATCAGCTGATCCTCCTTCCTGCATCCGAATGGAGGGGAGGAGTGATTGCTCTTCCCCTCCGCAAAACGATGGTACCAGCAAAGCTGCAAGATGAAGCGTTCCGTTCCTTTCGAAGTATTCCGCTATGCAGCGATCCTTGCGGCCATGGCGGTGACGCTGGTGCCGATCCTGTGGATGGTGTCGATGGCCTTCAAGCCGATCGCCGAATGGTCGGCGACCGGCGTCGAGCTGACCTGGTGGCCGAAGAACCCGACGCTCAGCAATTTCCGCTTCGTCTTCGGTGAGTCGACCAACAATCTGATTGTCGCGCTCGACCGCACCGCCCTCAAGCCGATCCTGTCGTCGCTGCTGTCGGCCACGTTCGGCACGGCGATCGCCATGTCGGCGGGCACCGCGGCGGCCTACGGGCTGTCGCGCTTCGGCTCGGGCCAGAACCTGCCGCTGGCGCTGATCCAGCTTCGCCTGTTTCCGCCGATGGCGGTCATGACGCCGGTGATGATCATGTGGGCCTTCCTCAACTTCACCGACAGCTGGTGGGGGCTGTCGCTGATCTACGGCATCGTCACGCTGCCCTTTGCGTTTTGGCTGATGAAGACCTTCTTCGACGACATGCCGCGTGAGATCGAGGAGGCGGCACTGGTCGAGGGCTGTTCGCGGTGGCGCGTCTTTACCCGCATCACGCTGCCGATGATGCGTGCGCCGCTGGCCAGCGCCGCACTGTTCGTCTTCATCCTTAACTGGTCGGACTATCTGATCGCGCTGCTTCTGACGACGCGCGAATGGGTGACGGTCCCGGTCTACATGGCCTCGCTGTCCTCCTCGATGACCGGACAGCTCTACGGCGCCAAGGCAGCGCTCGGGCTGATCGCGGCGGTGCCCCCCGTCATCATGGGCATCGCCATCCAGCGTCATCTGGTGCGTGGGCTGACCTTCGGAGCACTCAAGCAATGAGCGCGGTGACGGCCACAATTTCGGAGGAGGCCATGAATGCCGCCCAGGCAAAGCCGGTGCTGCCGGATGAGGGTGCGCGGCTCGGTTTCCGGCTGACATTGCCGGCGCAGATCCTGGTGCTGTTCATTGCCGTCTTCCCGCTGCTGATGCAGCTTTACATCAGCCTCACCGACTGGTCGCCGCTGTCGGGCCTCGGCTGGTGGAACGCCTGGTCGCTGTGGAACAATTTCGCCAACTATACCGATCTTGCCGCCGACGCCCGTTTCTGGAGCGCGCTGAAGCGCACGGCCATCGTCATGATCGTCTGCGTGCCGGCGGAATTCCTGCTCGGCCTCGCTCTCGCCACGCTGTTTGCCGACGAGTTTCCGGGTAAGCGGATCTTCTACTCGATCCTGCTGACGCCGATGATGGTGGTGCCGGCGGTGGCCGGTTACATGTTTTTCATGCTGTTCCAGTCGGGCGGTCCGGTCAACGACATCCTGTCGGTGGTATCAGGCTTTTCCGTCACCATCGCCTGGCTTTCGGATCCGACCCTGGCGCTCATCGCCGTCATGGTCGCCGATATCTGGCAATGGACGCCGCTGATGTTCCTGATCCTGCTTGCCGGCCTGATCGGCGTGCCGGAGGACCAGATCAAGGCGGCGACGCTGCTCGGCGCCAATCCCTGGCAGCGCTTCGTCACCATCGTGCTGCCGAAGATGAAGACGATCATCATCATAGCGCTGGCGATCCGGGTGATCGAGAACTTCAAGATATTCGACACGCTCTACATCATGACCGGCGGCGGTCCCGGCGTCGCCACCGAGACCATCTCCGTCTACATCTACAAGCTCACCACCCAGGACCTGATCTGGGGCTATGTCGCGGCGATCGCGCTGGCCATCCTGATCGTGCTGTCCATCGCCGCGGTGTTTGCCATGAAGCGCATGGCGCGGGCGCGGGAGGTCCTGGCATGAGCGCCATCCATCTGCAGAATCTGGTCAAGAAGTTCGGCGACTTCACCGCGCTGAAGACGATGGATCTGGCGATTGCCGACGGCGAGTTCATGGCGTTGCTCGGGCCGTCAGGCTGCGGCAAGTCGACGACCATGAACATGATCGCCGGCATGGAGGAGCCGACCAGCGGCAAGATCCTGTTCGGCGAGCGCGACATGGCCGGCGTGCCGATGGGACGGCGCGGCGTCGGCTTCGTGTTCCAGAACTACGCGATCTTCACCCATATGACCGTGCGGCAGAACCTCGCCTACGGCCCAAAAATGCGTGGCGCGGCGAAGGCTGAGATCGACCGCCGCGTCGGCGCCATTGCCGAGATGCTGCAGCTGACGGCGTTGCTCGACCGCAAAGCCGCCCGGCTGTCGGTCAACATATTACAGCGGGTGGCGATCGGCCGTTCGGCGATCATGGAGCCGGCGATCTTCCTGCTCGACGAGCCGCTGTCCAATGTCGATGCGGCCTTCCGGGCGGTTATGCGGACCGAACTGAAGCAGTTGCAGCGGCAGTTCCGGCAGACCATGGTCTATGTCACCCACGACCAACTCGAAGCGATGACCATGGCCGACCGCATCGCGGTGATGGACCACGGCGTGCTGCAGCAGGTCGGCACGCCGCTGGAAGTCTACAACGATCCGGCCAACGTCTTCGTCGCCCGCTTCATCGGTGCGCCGGGAATGAACCTGCTCAGAGGCAGGCCGGCGGAAAGCGACCGTGGGCTGGTCGTCGATCTCGGGCCGCTCGGCGTCACGCCGCCGCTGCCAGTCGAAATCGCCACCGCCGTGCGGCGCGCGCAGGGCGACGTGCTTTACGGTTTCCGCCCGGAACAGGCGGCGCTGGTCAAACACGGCAAGGGGCTTTCCGTGCCAGTGACTTTCGTCGAGCGCATCGGCGCACGCACCATCGTGCATCTCGGCCAGGGCGAGAGCGCTGTGAAGGCGGTGTTCGACAACGATGTCGGGCTGGCGATCGGACAAACGGCAGTCGTCGCGCCGACCGTTCAGTCGGTGCGCGTCTTCGACGCCACCACTGGCCTTGCCTTGCGAGCGGGCTGAGATCATGGCTGATATCGTCTTCCGCAATGTGACCAAACGCTATGGCGGTATGCTCGCCGTCGACGACGCCTCGTTCACTGTCAACGACAATGAGTTCTTCTGCTTCTTCGGCCCGCCGCTGTCGGGCAAGTCGACGGTGCTGCGTCTGGTGCTCGGCCTGGCAACCCCCGATAGCGGCGAGATCCTGATCGGCGGCAGGGCCGTCAACACCGTATCGCCGGCCGAGCGCAACGTCGCCATGGTGTTTCAGAACCTGGCGCTGTTCCCGCATATGAGCGCGCGCGACAACGTCCGCTTTCCCCTGGTCGAACGCCGGGTCGCCGAGGCCGATATCGAAAAGCGTGTCGCCGACGTCGCGGCCAAGCTGCATATCGGCCACATCCTGCACAAGCCGCCGGCGCAGCTTTCGGGCGGCGAGCGGCAGCGCGTGGCGATCGCACGTGCGCTGGTGCGCGATCCCAATGCCTATCTGATGGACGATCCAATCTCGGCGCTCGACGCCAGGCTGCGCGAAGAAACGCGGGTCGAGCTGAAGCGCATCCAGCGCGAGCTTGGCAAGACGCTGATCTATGTCACGCACGACCAGGAAGAGGCGATGTCGGTCGCCGACCGCATGGCCATCCTTGAGAACGGCAAAATCAGACAGATCGGCGCGCCGGCCGAGATTTATGATCGCCCGGCCAGCACCTACGTCGCGCGGCTGCTCGGCTCGCCGATGATGAATATCTTGAAGTCGGTGCGCGGCGAGGGCGGTGTCGAGGCGGCCGAAGGCACGATCCGTATTGCAGACAACGCTACCCCGGCCGATGCCGTCGAGATCGGGCTCAGGCCGGAAGATATCAAGGTCCGGCCCTGGCAGGATGGGGAAATATCGGATGATGGAATGTCGGTTGGGCGGGCGGGCCGCCCGGCACGAGTGTTCGAGGTCGAGCCCCTCGGCGGCTACACCGTGGTGACACTCGCTGCCGGGCAGGCGCGTCTGAGGGCGCTGCTGCGCGGCCAGCCGGACATCAGGCCCGATGCCATGGTGGCGTTATCCTGCGAGCCGGGCAGGGTGCATTATTTCGGGCAAAGCGGGGGAGCGCTGGCACGATGACAGCGGCTGCAAGGAACGAGTTTCGGGAGGAATATATGGCAAGCGAAGAATTAGCGGGCAACGGCTTCGAGCCGGACGTTAAAGTCCGCACCCGGGAATACAGGATCGGCTGCGTTGGCGCCGGCATGATCATGGCCGAATGCCATCTTGCCGCCTACAAGGAGGCCGGTTTTCCGGTGGTGGCGATCGCCTCGCGGACCAAGGCCAGCGCCGAGAAGGTCGCCAGGCGCTGGGAGATCCCGACCGTCCACGATACGCCGGAACAGCTCATCGAGGACGAAAATGTCGAGATCATCGACCTTGCCTTTCCGCCAGACCAGCAGCCGGCACTGATCCGCCATGCGCTGAAGCAGAAGCACATCAAGGCGATCCTGGCGCAAAAGCCGCTGGCGCTATCGCTCAAGGATGCGATCGAGTTGCGCGACGAGGCGGCCAGGGCCGGCAAGATCCTCTCGGTCAACCAGAACATGCGCTACGACCAGTCGATGCGGGTGCTGAAGCAGATCATGGACAGCGGCGCGCTCGGCGACATTGTCTTCGCGCAGATCGACATGCACGCAATCCCGCATTGGCAGAGCTTCCTCGAGGACTATGACCGGCTGACGCTCGCCAATATGAGCGTCCACCATCTCGACGTGCTGCGCTTTCTGTTCGGCGATCCCGACGAGATCACCACGCTGACGCGTAAGGATCCGCGCACGCGCTTCGACCATTCGGACGGCATCACCGTTTCGACGCTGCGGTTCCCGTCTGGGGTGCTGGCCCTGTCGCTGGAGGATGTCTGGTCCGGTCCACGCCATGACGGCTACAAGGACGACCAGCACATCAACTGGCGCGTCGACGGCACAAAGGGCGTCGCCAAGGGCACGATCGGCTGGCCGACAGGCTCCGCCTCGACGCTGACCTATGCCTCGACCGAGACCACCGGCGGCGAATGGGTGACGCCCAGCTGGGACACGATGTGGTTTCCGCACGCTTTCATCGGGGTGATGGAGCAGCTCCAGCACGCGGTGAAGACCGGCACGCCGCCGGCGCTGTCCGTCGCCGACAACGTCAAGACCATGGCGCTGATCGAAGCCGGCTATCGCTCGATCGACGAGGGTCGCACGGTCAAGCTTTCTGAAATCTCAATCAACTGAATCGCTTACAGGGAGGAGTTCACACCATGATGCAGGCAGGTATCTTCACGGGCTATTTCCCGTACGGCCTCAAGGAAACCGCGCAGAAGATCCGCGCGCTCGATTTCAACACCGTGCAGCTCGACCTACATTTTAGGGATATCGACCTGTCGGCCGGGCAGATCACCAAGGACAAGGCCAAGACTGTCCGCGATACGTTCCGCGACCACAACCTGCCGATCTGCTGTGTGTCGGGCTACACCAACATCATCCACCCGGACATAGGCGAGCGCGAGAGGCGCGTCGGCTATCTGAAGGAGATCATCCGCAATGCGCGCCATTTCGGCACGCCTTACGTGATCTCGGAAACCGGCACCTACAACACCGAGTCCGATTGGGTCCACCATCCCAAGAACAAGACCGAGGAAGGCTTCGAGGAATGCCGCAAGGTCATCGCCGACCTTGCTCAGACGGCCTACGACCACGGCGCGGTCTTCCTGCTCGAAACCTATGTCAACAATGTCGTCGGCTCGGTCGAGGAGACGGTGAGGATGTTCGCACAGGTCGACCATCCCGGCCTCGGCCTGTTGATGGACCCGACCAATTATTTCGAGATGCATAACATCGACAGGATGGACCAGATCCTGAACCAGGTGTTCGACACGCTGACCGACAAGATCAAGATCGCACACGCCAAGGACGTCAAGCGATCGGGCGGCGACAAGTCGGAGAAGCACGCCGACATCGGTGACGAGAACGCGCTGGAGAGCCACACTTTCCGTGGTGTCGGCGAGATCGAGCTGCCGGCGCCCGGCCTCGGTTCGCTCAACTACGACCTCTATCTGCAGCGGCTTGCCGAAAAGCACCCGAACATTCCGGTCATCATTGAGCATCTCTCGGAAGACGACGTGCCGCGCGCCAAGAAATTCCTCGACGGGAAGTTCCGCGCCAACGGCCTCTGACAAGCCGTGCGCCGCCGCTCTCGGGCGACGCTTCGGCCGGAGGAAACAACAATGGAGGAAGCGAAATGTTGAAATTCGGATTGAAACTGGCGGCGGCCGCGACAGTGCTCGCCGGCCTCGCATTCAGCTCGCAGGCATTGGCGCAGGAGAAGACGTTCTATCTGCTGTCGCATGGCGGCCCGTCGGATGCATTCTGGCTCGACTGGAATGCCGGCGCCACCAAGGCCTGCGACCAGCTCAAAGTGACCTGCAAGATCTCCTTCAGCGGTGGCGACATGGCGGCGCAGAAGGAAGCGTTCAACTCGGCGCTCGCCGCCAAGCCCGACGGCATCGGCACCACCTCGGCCCAGCCAGGACTGTGGACGGAAGAGGTGAAGGCGGCCAAGGCTGCGGGCATCCCGATCGTGTTCTTCAATACCGACGATCCGGCGACCGGACGGCAGGCCTATGTCGGCGCTGACCTCAAGGAGGCCGGCGCCATCTGGGCAAAATACCTGGTCGACCACAAGATGGTGAAGCAGGGCGACAAGGTGTTCCTGCCGGTGGAAGTGCCTGGAGCCAGCTACCAGCAGCTCGAGACTGAAGGCATCGCCAGCGTCTTCGATCCGCTCGGCATCAAATATGACGTGGTCGATTGCGGCACCGATCCGGCCGGCATCATCGCCAAGATGACCGACTATATGGTGGCCAACAATCCGCCGGCGGTCATTGCGCTCGGCGATTCCGTCGCGGCCAGCATCAAGCGGGTGTTCGACGGCGCCGGCGTGCCGGCCGGCAAGATCCCGGTCGTCGGCTGGGGCAATTCCAAGGAAACCGCGGAAGCCGTCAAGGCCGGCTTCGTCAACGCGGCCGCCTGGCAGTTCCCGTCGGCGCAAGGCTTCATGCCGGTCGCGCTGCTCGGTCTCGCCGCCTCGGGCGAACCGATCGGCTACGACATCCACACCTTCAGCCTCTACGACGCGACAAGCGTCGAGCCGATCCTGAAACTCTACAACAAGTGATGGAAATTGACGTCCGGCGCGCACCGGGGGGGCGGCGGAGCCAGGGTTGGTGCGAGGCCGGCTGGGCAATTGCGCGGCAGGGGCTATTGCGGCGGGCCAC
>NZ_JAMYLP010000063.1:0-33866 GCF_040318085.1 Mesorhizobium sp. M1322 | reverse complement strand
TAGTAATCGATCCCTGTGTTGGCAGGATTGTAGGTATTGGAATAATTCGAGTCTGTGTACGACCCCATGTCCATCAGGGTGATGAAAGTCTTGGCGCCCGGGAAATGGGAATGGATCCAGTCGGATTCCGCCTTCAGGTTGGCAGCGCTCACTTGGGTGTGATATCTGCCGGTGGGATCCGGCTCGTCAGTCAGGAAAAATCCTAAAACCTTCGGATTGCCGATGAGAGGTGTTACCTTGTCGATAAACGACTGGGTTACTCCATTGCTCTCGCCGAGCCAGATCAGGGCCTTCGAGCCATCCGGGAGCGCGTTGACCGATGACGCGTATTGAAGATCAACCAGATTGAAGCCATAGGCTTTGGCCTGGGCAGCTGAGGCGCCCCAGGTGAAGTGCATCGTGGCCATGCGAATATCCCTCGTGTGATTCGGGTAGCCCCGATTCCTGCCTACTCGGCGGTCAATATTAGCGCCAAATCAATTAGCGACACGTTACTGAGATCTTCGACGGACACCAATCGTCACGCTTTGACCCTAGGCGCTTCAACCCTGGGCGCTTCGGCGCGGCCATTGACCGGCAAGCGCCGACCCTGGTGTGACTAGCGCCGGAATTTTTCCGTCTCGGAAATGAAGCGCGTGAACTCGCGCTCGATCGCGAACACCGCCTCGTCTCTTGTGGCGGCCGATCCGCGCTGCCCGCCATGAAGTCGGAAGCGCGGATCCGACGTCGAGATTGACCAGGACCATGTCCCCGAGAGGGAACCCCACTGGTTCTTCCTGATGCGGCCGACTGATGATTGCAGGAAACCACCGGCAATTATGACCTGGTGGCGATCGACGCGTGGCAGGATCGCCGCTCTGGGCTTGCCGGAGCAGGATCCGGCGCGCAGTCTAGCGCCGAAATCGCAAAGGCGAGGCTGGCATCCCTTGGCTAAGATCAAGCTGAAGCACTACGTCATCCGCAAAGGCAAATACGGTTACTGGCTGCCGACGCCAAAGATGGTCGAGGCCGGCTTCGAATGCATTTCCTGCGGGCTCGACGGGCCGGACGCCTGGGCGATCGCCAAGGAATGGGAAGACCGATGGCAGGCGTTCCGCAAGGGCAGGGAGGTCCCCCGCCTCGACACATGGCCGAAGGATTCGATAGGCGATGCCTTCGCCCGCTATCGCCGCATGGAGGCATGGAAGAGCCGCCTGCCGCGCACGCGCGAGGACTGGGAACGCGGCTGGACCTTCATCGAGCCGTATTTCGCCGACCTGCCGCCGGCCGACATCACGCTCGAGCTGTTGGATGAATGGTATGCCCGGCTGCTGCGCGCCAAGGGCATCGACGTCGCTTATCGCGCTATGAAGACGTGGCGGGCGCTCTATAACGTCATGGCCGGCATGAAGCTCTGCGCGCCAAGGGCCGACCCGTCGCTCGCCATCCGCCGCAAGACGCCGAACCGGCGCACGCAGGTCTGGTCCGAGGGCGAGCGGTGCGCCTGGTCAAGGGCGCATGGCGCGCCGGCTACCGCGGCCTTGCCTGCATCATCGCCGTCGCATGGGACACCAGCTTCTCGCCGGTCGACGTGCGCACGCTGACGCCGGCGCAGGGCATGCAGACGGCGCAGGAGTGGGGTTTCCTGATCGAGCGCACCAAGAGCGGCGAGGCGGCGTTCGGCACGCTGTCGCCACGCACGCAAAGGCTGGTGCTGGCCTATGTCGAATCATTGGGCGTCACGCTGCTCGACGATGCGCCGATCTTTCGCTCGCGCGGCTTTGCACCAGGAGCGAAGGGCGGCCGGCCGCGCGCCGGCGTGCCTTACACGAAGGACTCCCTGGTCGACGACTTTGCCGACCTGCGCAAGCTGGTTTTCGGGGAAGGGGAGAAGCGTCGCCTCATGGACATGCGGCGATCAGGCGCGGTCGAGGCTAACGCCGGCGGCGCATCGGTCGAGGCGATCTCGGCCAAGATGGGCAACTCGATCGACGAGAACAAGGAGCTGCAGAAGACCTATATGCCAGTCAACCTGGCCGCCGTCCGTTCTGCAGATGCCTCGCGCCGCCAAGGCCGCAAACTGCTCGGCCAGGAACGCAACGAATACAAAAAGTTGAAACTTTCTGGAAAATGAAAGTTGAAACTTTTCAAGGGACGGTAGCTAACCCCTTGAAAGAAATGGCGCGAGTGACGGGGCTCGAACCCGCGACCTCCGGCGTGACAGGCCGGCACTCTAACCAACTGAGCTACACCCGCGCAAGACGAGCACGGTCAGCCGTGTTCGTCGTTGGGGCGGTGGATAAGGCGTAAGCCACCGGGTGTCAAGCGGAGCGCGACGGCATAACAGCAAACAGGAGAAGGTTTTTTGACAAGCCGAATTTTGTTGCCGAAAACGATCAACGGCGAGGGCATCGTGCGCTCATTTGGCCTTGCGAACCCCGTCCTAACTGCTTAAAGGTCCGGCCCGGAGCGGGCGATTAGCTCAGTTGGTAGAGCGCTTCGTTTACACCGAAGATGTCGGCGGTTCGAGCCCGTCATCGCCCACCAGAATAGCCGCTTGGTTTAGTTCCGCCGCTGATCGGCGTGCTTGCAAGGTCGACTTCGTCGATGTGACTAATTGCACCGACGATGCCGGGCCTCGTTATTTTCGACGGCGCGTATGAAGAATAACAGGCGCTCGCCAACTTCGGGGCAAATTAAGCGCTTTAGTTTCCGCACGTTTGTCGGGTCAGATCGGGGCGGCTCGGGATTGCAAAATCCATCGAGCGAACAAGCGATCTGTGACGGACCCACTGGGCCGGCCGTGGGCGGCAACGCGACTGCGCCGCCGTTGCTCGAACAAAAGTTGCGTTTCGCGTTGAAATATACTTCTCTATCTGGACGAGATAATAAATCTAAAAAAGTACCTTTGTTTTTTAATTATTGTTAACCACTGTGTTAGTCGAGGTTGTCCGGTTAACGCTTGAGGAAACTATTGAGGGTTATGTTTCGTACCTCGCTGATATATGAGTCTTAAGTAATGTGCGGTTTCGGGGGCTATTTCGGTTCGATCCGGGATGCGGAAGCTTTGCTTGCGCGCATGATTGCTGCGATCGCCCATCGCGGGCCGGATGAGCAAGGGAAATTTGTGTCACCCGACGCTGGGCTCGGGCATGCGCGGCTGTCCGTGATCGGGATCGGTGATGGCCAGCAGCCGATGTCCGACGTGTCAGGCAATTTGACGATTGCGTTCAACGGCGAGATTTTCAACTACCTGGAACTGCGCGAAGGGCTGATAGCCAAGGGCCGACGCTTCCGTACGTCGAGCGACACAGAGGTCATCCTGCACCTGTATGACGAGATGGGCGAAGACTGCCTGCCGCTTCTGAACGGCGATTTCGCCTTCGCGATATGGGACAACAGGCGTCGGCGTATGGTGCTTGCACGAGACCGGATGGGTGTCCGGCCGCTGTTCTACACGAACAAGGACGGCGTGCTTTACTTCGCGTCGGAGATCAAAGCCCTCCTGAAGGTCCCCGGTGTCTCGGCCGAGATCGATCCGATTGCACTCGACCAGATCTTTACGCTGTGGGCGCCGATCGCTCCCCGCACGGCTTTCCGCAATATCCACGAGCTGGAGCCGGCAAGCGTGATGATCGCGACTCAGGGGCAAATCACGGTCAAACGCTATTGGCACCTCGACTATCCGCATCGGGATGCGCCGTCGAAGGTCACGAACGAAGACGATGCGGCCGAGGAACTACAGGCCCTTTTGACCGATGCAGTAAGGCTTCGCATGCGCGCTGACGTGCCGGTCGGTTCTTATCTTTCGGGCGGGCTCGATTCATCCCTTGTCTCGGCGCTTGCCGCCGGCATGACCCCTCTCAAACTGCAGACATTTTCCGTGACGTTCGACAGCGCCGCGCACGACGAAAGCGCTTTCCAGACCGAAATGGCTTCAGCACTTGGCACCCATCATCGAACCATTGCCTGCCGTGCCGGCGATATCGCCGGTGTCTTCCCCGACGTCATCCGCTTTGCCGAGCGGCCGATCATCCGCACGGCTCCGGCTCCCCTCTATCAATTGTCCGGCCTCGTTCGCCAGGCCGGCCTGAAAGTGGTGCTGACTGGCGAGGGCGCCGACGAGGTCTTCGCAGGATACGATGTCTTCAAGGAAGCGCGTGTTCGCCGATTCTGCGGGCGGCAGCCGGCATCGCGCATGAGGCCGCAGCTGTTCCGCAGGCTTTATCCCTATCTGCCGGGTCTGCAGCAGCAGTCCGTGGAGTACCTAGCTGCGTTCTTCGGCGCCGGCAACACTACGCTAGACGATCCGCTGTTCTCGCACCGGCCGCGCTTCAAGACCACGGCGGCGGCGAAGATTTTCTTTTCCGGCGACCTGCGTGCGACGTTGAAGGGCTATGACGCGGCCGAGGAACTGGTCAGCCGGTTGCCCGAGGCATTTTCCCTGTGGCATCCACTGCATCAGGCACAATATCTCGAAACTGGCTTCCTTCTGCCGGGTTATATCCTCTCCAGCCAAGGTGATCGCATGGCGATGGCGCATGGTATCGAAGGACGTTTCCCTTTCCTCGATCCTCGTTTGGTGGAATTCGCGGCAAGACTACCGCCGGAGATGAAGCTGAAGGGATTGCTGGAAAAGCACATACTGCGCAAGGCAGCCAAGGACCTGCTTCCGACGGCGATCCGGGAGCGCACCAAACAACCTTACCGAGCCCCGGACGCCAGCTCCTTTGTTGGAGCTGGAGAACTGGATTACGTACGCGACTCCTTGAGCGAAGCGAGCATCGCTGCCGGCGGACTGTTCAACGCCAAGGCGGTTGCAAATCTTCATGAGAAATGCCGCACGCAGCCAGTATCTGGATTTCGCGACAACGCGGCCTTCGTCGGCATTTTGTCGACGCAGCTGTGGCAGAAGAATTTCACCGGCCAAGAGGTCGGTGCAGCAAAAGCAGCCTGAGAAATCCAGGGAAGGAAGAAAGAATGGCAACAATCAAGGATAAGGTCAGAACCTTTATCGTCGACAATTTCCTATTTGGCGATACGTCATACCAGCTGTCGGATACAGCCTCACTGATCGAGAACGACATCATGGACTCGACAGCCGTACTGGAACTCGTGGCTTTCATAGAGGACAATTTCGGCATCGCGATGGTCGATTCCGACATCGTACCGGCCAACCTTGATTCGATTGACCGCCTCTCGTCCTTCATCGCGGCGAAAGCAGAAGCGCTGGCAGCGTAGGTGCCCGCGGCGAGGAGCGTCCATGCGGATCGAACATTTTCTGGCCGCGAAGGCCGCTGCCCATCCCGCCAAAACGGCATTGATCACCAAGGACAGAAGGCTGAGCTTCGAAGAACTGGACGATCTTTCGAGCCGCCTGGCCGCCGCCCTTTTCATGAATGGCATCAGGCGCAACGACCGGGTCCTGATCTTCATGGACAATTGCTGGGAAGCTGCGGTTTCGATTTTCGCCGTCCTCAAGGCAGGGGCGACGTTCAGTCCGATCAACTCATCCACCAAGGCTGAAAAGCTTGCCTACATCATCGCTGATTGCGACGCTGCCGCGATCCTCACGCAGGCAAAACTGATGCCTGTGGTCGCTGAGGCGTGCGGATCGAGCGGCAAGACCGGCGTCTTCGTGGCTTCCACCACTGGTGCCGATAACCAATGCCCGGCTGGGGTGACGTCCCTGGCGGACTGCCTGACACTCGAAGCCGGGGAGATCGACCACCGCGGCATCGACGTCGATCTGGCCATGCTGATTTACACCTCAGGCTCAACGGGCCGGCCCAAGGGCGTGATGATGACGCACCGCAACTGCGACGCGGCCGCGGACTCGATCACCACCTATCTGCGCAACTCTCCAGACGACATCATTTTGAATGTTCTTCCCCTTGCCTTCGACTATGGCCTCTATCAGTTGCTGATGGCTGTGAGACTCGGCGCCACGCTCGTGCTCGAAAAGTCATTCGCTTTTCCGCAAGCGGTCTTCGAACGCATTCGCGAGGAGGGCGTCACCGGTCTTCCGCTCGTGCCGACGATGGCAGCGATGATCCTGCAGATGCGTGACCTGACGCCGGGCTTCCTGCCCAGCCTTCGCTATATTTCCAATACGGCGGCGGCCTTGCCGCAAGCGCACATAGAACGCCTGCGCTTCCTTTTTCCCGGTGTCAGGCTGTATTCGATGTATGGCCTGACGGAATGCAAGCGCTGCACCTATCTACCGCCCGAGGAACTCGATCGCCGGCCGGGATCGGTCGGAATAGCCATTCCGAACACCGAAGCCTTCGTCGTCGACGAGGACGGGCAACGAGTGCCATCCGGCGTTGCGGGTGAGTTGGTCATTCGCGGGCCGCATGTCATGCAGGGTTACTGGCGCAACGAAGCTGCAACCGAACGGACCCTGCGGCCAGGCCCGAACCCTTGGGAGAAGGTTCTCTATACCGGGGATCTATTCAGTACCGATGAGGATGGCTTTCTCTATTTCGTCGGGCGCAAAGATGACATCATAAAGACGCGGGGAGAGAAAGTGGCTCCGAAGGAAGTGGAAGCCGTGCTTCACGCCCATCCGGGCATCGCGGAGGCCGTTGTCGTCGGCGTGCCGGATCCGGTGCTAGGGCATGCCATCGGCGCACTCGTCATACGCTCGGACCCGACGCTCAGCGAAAAGGATGTCATGCGCCACTGCGCACGTCATCTTGAGGATTTCATGGTCCCCAAGGTTATCGAGTTCCGCTTGGAACTGCCGAAGACGGATACGGGCAAGATCAGCCGCCGGCTTGCTGCAGAGATGATGGAGGCCGCGCCATGAGTGTTCGCCCGACCCAAGACGCGCAGACCGTTCTGGCGCAAGCTCTGGCGATCGACCCCAGCGCCGAAACGGAGAGGATCGTGACGGCCTTGCGCAAGCAGTTGCGCGGCATTCGCAAGCGCGGCCTCACGCTCGGTCTTTCGGGCGGGATCGATTCAAGTGTCTCGGTGGCGTTGGCCGCGCGAGCCGTCGGGCCTCAGAATGTATTGTGCCTCTTCATGCCGGAAAACGATTCCGATCCGGAAAGTCTGCGGCTCGGCCGCCTTGTCGCCGACACTTTCGGTGTCGAGGCTATTGTGGAGGATATCGGGCCGACCCTGCGCGCCATGGGCTGCTACCAGCGTCGCGACGCTTTCATCCGCGAACTGGTCCCGGAATACGGCGAAGGCTGGGCCTCGAAGATCGTGATTGCGAACGCCCTCGAGAGTGAGGGCTACAATATTTCGTCGCTGGTGGTGCAGGACCCCAATGGCAAGCAGACCAAAATAAGAATGCCGCTCCCAGTCTATCTCGGGATCGTCGCCGCCACCAACATGAAACAGCGCACGCGGAAGCAGATCGAATACTATCATGCCGACCGCCTGAACTTCGCCGTTCTTGGAACGCCCAACCGGCTGGAATACGATCAGGGCTTCTTCGTCAAGAACGGTGACGGCGCGGCGGACGTCAAGCCGATCGCCCACCTCTATAAAACGCAGGTTTACGCGCTGGCGGCCTATCTCGGTGTTCCCGAGGAAATCCGCAACCGGCCGCCGACCACCGATACCTATTCGCTGGCACAGACGCAGGAGGAGTTCTACTTCTCGCTTCCCTATGACCGGATGGATATTTGCCTTTGCGGCCTCAATAAAGGCGTGCCGGCCGAAGTGGTGGGGCAGGCGGCGGGACTAGACGCCTCACAAGTGGAACGCGTCTGGGCCGACATCACCGCCAAGCGCAAGGCGACGCGCTATCTGCACCTGCCTCCGCAACTTGTCGATGAAGTCGAGGAAGTCGATACCTGACCTGCCTCTCCAACCTAGCCACGGCGAGCGCTTCAGGTGAAGCGGCCGCCGATCAGCCGGCTCCACTGCTCACCCGCAAGCCCGTTCAGGAAAGCTTGAGAGTTCTTCATGGCATCCAAAAGCTCTGGATCGCGTGAATGCACTACGGTCGAGGCAACAGTTAGGAAAGCTATGCGTCGCCCAAGCATTGCTTCCAGAAGTGCGGGTTGAATCCGTCCGCGCAGGCCGCTGACGCCGCGTACGGCGGCATGATCGACCAGACAGTCGATCACCGAACCTGCCTGACCGGGAAGTGCGAGGATCTGCAGCACGCGACCGATTCCACCCACCCTTGCGTAATAGGCGAATGCGCCGACATTGGTGCCGACTGGCGATGTCACGGAAACGTAGACAAGCTCGCCCAGATCCGGCTTTTGTGCCGCATCGATCAGAATATGATGGAGCTGGCCTTCCGCCCACTTTGGGCGCAGGGCGAACTGGGCGGTCAACGGTTCGACGAGTTTGGCAAATGCGTCGCTGTCGATTTCGGATGTCCGAAAGGCTCCATGACCTGCGCCGTCCGCCGCCACACCGGACCAGCGTCGTTCGCTGGACTTCATTCGACTGCAATAAAATCGGTCGAGGGCATGCGCAAACGGACCGAACATTCGGACAAGCTTCATGCGACTGGCAGAAAGGCTGAGCACAAAGCTCGCCGGCCGCATCACGCGTACCCAGTCGAGACTGTATTGCGGCAGGACCACGCCGCGCAGCCGTGTCCACAACCTTGCGGAGATGTCGTTGGCCGTCTCGCTGAAGGAGATATCCTGCGGACCATCCAGGTAAGCCTTCAACAAGCGAGCACCGGCCATCGGGTCGCGCTCATGATCCTCGACCATGAGCGAGCTGCAAATGGCGGCGTGTAATTGTCGGCCGTTGAATTGCATCGGCAACACGTGAACGCCGACAAACCCCGAGACACGGCCGGCGTCGTTGACATGGACGAGCGACCGGAGCTCGCCTCCGCAACCGGGCGCCTCCAGATAAAACCTTTTCATGTATTCGATGAGCGAGGCAGGCGCTTCGGTCCGCTCTTTGCGCAGCACGCGTTGAAACATGGCCGCGACTGCCGGAAGATCGGCACCTTCCAGGGCGCGAATGACGCTCAAGCCCGGCTCCCAGCACCGGAGTCCCGGCGTTTCCAGACCATGGCAAGGCCAGGCTTCCCATCGGCCATCGCGGCCAACGTCAGGTGTTCGTAGCGGTGCAATCTCGACCAGTTGCAATCGCTCAGGTGGCCGAAAGGAGAGCGGTAATGCTGCGGCAAGGTAGGCCCTTTGCGTGATCATGAAAACGAGCGTCGTTGCTGTTACCAACTCCGGGTAAACCGATGTTAAAGTATTGGTAGCGAATCGAGTTTTATCGACGCGGTTCGCACCTTGTTTCGTTGGCGCCGCGGCACGTCTGGCGAGGCCTCAGCCTCGCAACTTTCGGTGCGAAACCAAGTCGCTTTGGCCACGATCCTTGCCCGCGTCGCCGGTTTTGAGACGAATCATGGCAAGTGCTGCATGATCGGCCGCTGCTGCCTGGTGCAAGAAAAAAACCGGCGCCGAAATCGAGTATCATGGCGGATGGAGCCGGAAATCCTTGCCTTCGGGCAGCAGCTGCCCGCCGTCGACGATTATGGTCGTGCCGGTGATGTAGCTGGCGTCGTCCGAGGCCAGGAACAGGAAGGCATTGGCCACGTCGCGCGGGCTGCCGAGGCGGCCGAGCGGTATGGAGTCCTCCATGTTCTTTATATAGGCGGCGCCGCGATGCAGCTGGATTGCTTCGGTGAGGATATTGCCTGGCTCGACGCCGTTGACCGTGATGCCATAGCCCGAGAATTCGAGAGCGGCTGAACGGATCAGGCCGTTGATGCCGGCCTTGGTCGCCGAATAGTGGCCGTGACCAGGGCTGGTGACGTGCGGACCGGTGATGGAGGAGGTGAACAGCATGCGGCCAAAGTGCTGCGCCTTCATAGGAACAAGCGCGGCACGGGCGGCATTGAAGCTGCCGCGCAAATTGACCGCCATGACACGGTCCCAGTCCTCCGGACTGGTGTTTTCCAGCAACTGCCACGGATAGATGCCGGCATTCTGGACCATGATGTCGAGACGGCCGTGATGTTCGAGCGCCAGCGCAACGGCGGCCTCCGCATCGGCCATCTGCGAGATGTCGGTGCGGATGAAGGCAGCGCCGAGCTCGTCCGCGGCCGCTTGCCCGGCCTCGACCTCGGTATCGGCCAGGACCAGCTTCGCGCCCTCTTCGGCAAAGCGCTGTGCGATGCCCTTACCGATGCCGCGCGCACTGCCGACGATCAGCGCGATCTTGTCTTTGAGACGCCCGGTCATGCCAGCCCCCCTCTCATGCCAGTCTTTGGCGAATGGTTTGCTTGAAAGCGTCGAGCAGCACGGCGGCAAGCACGAGCAGGCCGTGGATCACCTGGGTGAAGTTGGCCGGCAGGCCCATGAGGTTGATCGCCGTGTTGATGGCCGACAGCAAAAGCACGCCTGCATACACGCCGGGCAGGGTGCCGACGCCGCCCTTCAGGCTGACGCCGCCGATGACGACGGCGGCGAACGCGTTGAATAGCAGGCCGACGCCGAGATTGGCGGTGGCGCCGGAGGTGCGGATCGCCAGCAGCCAGCCGGCAAGGCCGGCGATGGCGCCGGCGAGAACGAAGGCAATGACGAGGTTGCGGTTGACGCGGATGCCGGCGCGGAAGGTTGCGGTCTCGTTGCCGCCGATCATGACGAGATGCCTGCCGAAGGGGGTCTTGGCCATGATCAGCGAGAAGACCACGAAACACGAAATGGCGATCCAGGCGGTGAGCGGCAGGCCAAGAAGGCGCTGAATGCCGAACCAGCGGATTGCCGGCGCAAGATCCTGTGCGGAGCGGCCGCCGGAAATAACCAGCACGAGGCCGCGCACCCAGATGTAGGACGCCAGCGTGATGATGAAAGCACTCATCTTCACCTTGACGACCAGGTAGCCGTTGATGACGCCGATGATGCCGCCGACAGCGAGGGCAATAAGCAGAGAAACCGGAACCATCAGCCATTCCGGATGCAATTGGACGCCAAGACCGATGCCCGCCGAGCAGAACAGGATACCGACCGCCATCGCACTGAGCGCCGCCACGGATTCGACCGACAGGTCCATATGGCCGGTGATGATGACCAGCGCCAGGCCGATCGACATGACGCCAAGCACGCTCGACGCCTCTATGATGTTGGCGAAGATGCCGAGCTGGAAATAGTTCGGAATGGAGATGGAGAAGACCACCAGCACGACGACCAGCATGAACCAAACGAGGTTGTCGAGCACGAACTCGAGGGCGTGGCGCGTGCGAGGATTCATGTGCTGATCCGTCTAGCGCATCGATTCTCGGAAAGGATCATGCGCGGATTGAAAATTGCTGCAGATTCCCTTGCTCGTCCGTTCGAACGCGCCGGTTGGGCTCCGGGCCAGCGTGGCCCGAAGCCCTAGGCGACTTTGCTATTCGACCGGCTTCACGGTGCCCGAGGGCGGCTTCAGATTGCCCCAGAAGGCCGGGTTGTCGACGTTTTCCTTGGTGATCGCAGCGCCGGGGATCTTGATGTTCGGTCCCCAGGCTTCAATGGTCACGGTCGACTTCAGGCCGAGCACGTCGTACTCGCCCGGCTTGATCTCCTGCTTGTTGACGACCTTGTCCATGAACATGGCGACGGCGGCGGCCTGAGCGTAGAGCGGCTGCTCGACTTCGACGTTGAGCCAGCCCTTGCGGATCAGGTCGAGGCCGACCGGCGCACCGTTCGAGCTCATCAGCATGACGTCGCCCGGCTTCTTGCCAGCGGCCTCGAGCGAGGCGACGGCGGCGACCGAGAGGTGCGCCGCATGGCTGAAGATCAGGTCGATATCAGGATTGGCGAGCATCTGGTCGTTGACGATGGTTCCGGCTGCATCCGCCGCCCATTGCATGGCTGGAACCGAGATGATCTTGACGTCCGGGAACGCCTTCATCTTCTCCTCGAAACCCTTCTGGATGTCGAGCGTGTAGGGGTCGCCGGGATCGCCGAGCACCTGGAGGATCTTGCCTTTCACCGATCCGTGCTTCGCCTTCAAGAGCTTCTCGGCCTGATCGGCGGCAATCTGGCCGATCTCGACCGTTCCCGCCACCGAAGTGAAGTCGGACGGTGTCGAGGTGATCTGGCGGTCGAACTCGACCACCGGGATGCCGGCGGCGCGGGCGGCTTCGATAGACGGCTTCAACGCATTGAAATCGACGGCAGCGAGAATGATCGCCGACGGCTTGAGCGCGATAACGTCGTTCATTTGCGATTGCTGAGCGTCGGTCTTGTTATCGGCGTTCAGCGTCTTCATCTCGTAGCCGACCTGCTTCAGGAACATCTCCAGAGCGCTCACCGAGCCGGTCTGGAATTCGTCGAGCAATGTCGGCACCAGGTAGTAGACGGTGCCCTTGGACTGGGCGAATGCCGGCGTGAGCGTGGCAAAGGCCAGTGCCAGGATACCGAAGACGGAAAGAAGTATTTTCTTCATGTCGTTCGCTCCTCTTGCGCCGGACCCCTCGTTTGTCCCTCAGCCTGCCGGTCCGGCACCGGCGAGCGTCTCTCCGGTGATCATGTTGATCACCGCGTCGGGACTTGTTTTGTTGCGCGCGACATCGCCCGCCACGACGCCTTGCCGGATCACCACGATCCGGTCGGCGACCTGGAAGGCTTGCTGCATGATATGGGTGATGATGACGACGCCGATACCTTGGCTGGCCACCTGACGGATCATGTCGAGACCGCGCCGCGTCTGCTCGACACCGAGTGCTGCGAACGGCTCGTCGAGAAGCACGAGCTTGCCGCCAAAATGCACAAACCGGTTAAGCTCGATCGCCTGCCGCTGGCCGCCCGAGAGGTGCTCGACATTGGTCCTGAGCGATGGGATGCGCGTGCCGGCGCTGGCCAGCGCCTTTTCGACCACCTTCTCCATGGCGGGTTCGTCGAGCACGGGAACGCCAAGAAATTTCCTGGTGATCTCGCGGCCCATGAAGAAATTGGCGACCACGTCGACATTGGTGCAAAGCGAGAGGTCCTGGTAGACGGTCTCGATCCCCGCGGCCTTGGCCTCGGCGGGAGATTTGGCGAGGAATTCCTTTCCCTCGAACAGCATGCGACCGGAGGTCGGCTCCAGGCCTCCGGCGATGATCTTGACCAGTGTCGATTTGCCGGCGCCATTGTCGCCCAGAAGCGCCACCACCTCGCCCTTGCCGATCGAGAAGCTGATGCCCTTTAGCGCTTCGATCGCGCCATAGTTCTTGGCGACGTTGTCGAGCACCAGCAGAGGTTCACTCATGCCAGGCTGAGCTCCGCTCATGCCGCGATCCCCTTGCCTTGCAGGATATCTCGCCCGCGTTCGCGCTCGGCGGTGAATATCTGGCCGAAGCGTGGCGAAAGCACCCCTGAGACGGCAAGCGCTGCGGCACCGCGCAACACCGCATGCTGGCCGCCGCGTGCAACGGTGACACGCGGCGCCGTGCGGTCCTTTCGCGCCGAGATCGAGTTGGGAAGGTTCGCAACCGAACCGGACAGCCGTTCAAGTAAATCGGTGGAGGCCAATCCGCCGAGGATGATGGTTTCGGGATCGAACAGGTTCTCGATGATGGTGATGGCGTTGCGGAAGATCGGCCCGACTTCATCAACCCAATCAGCGTCGCTGATGTTCCGGCGCCGCAGCGCCTCGAGCGAGAGGTATCTTTCGAGGCAGCCGCGATTGCCGCAGGGGCACGGCTCGCCACCCGGCACGACAGGAATGTGTCCGATTTCGCCGGCATTTCCCCAGGCGCCGCGCAGCGCGCTTCCGTCATGAACCATGACGCCGCCAAGACCGACACCAAAATAGAGATAGTAGTATTCGGAATATCCCGTCCCGAGGCCATACAGGCGCTCGCCCATTGCCGCGGCCGCCATGTCGGTCTCAAAGAACGCGGGCAGCCCGGTCGATGCCTCCAGCCGTTCTCGAAGCGCTACGTCCTTCCAGCCGGTCATCGTCGTCGGGCCGATAAAGCTCATCGACTCCACGCCGAAAGGGCCGGGCAGAGCCATGCCTATGCCGAGAACGCGACCGCCAGGCCGCAGTCGGGTCAATTCAAGCACCATCGCGCCGATCAGATCGAAGGCATGGTCGGGCGTTGCGTTGGGGGCCTCGCGGTAGGTGCTCTCGATCACGTCTCCGCTCAAATTGATCAGCGCCGCATTGATTCCCAGCGGGGTGACATGGATGCCGACGGCATAGCCGCCCTCCGGGTTGATCCGCAGGGTCGCCGGGGGCAGCCCGCGCCCCCGCGGCTCTTCGCGCATGGACAGAACGTAGCCGTGTTCTTCCAGCTCGCGAACGATGGTCGATACCGTTTGCACGGTGAGCCCGACCCCCCTGGCAATGTCGCCGCGGGCGATCGGACCGTGAAGGCGGATGGATTCGAGGACGATGCGCCTGTTGTAAGGCCGCCCGAATTCCTGATTGGTCCCTCGCAGTGCCATGTCTTGCGTCCCTAGGAGGCATGAGGTTCGCACCGAATATTTATTCAGTCAAATGGAATTCAAAAATAATAAATGACTTCCGCGCATGATGCGTCGGTGGGTTCACCAGCGACAAGGAGCAGGAGCAGAGGCCGTTATCAGATGGAAAACGGCCAGATCTGTCTTAATGAAGAAGATGTCGGGCTTCAGAGATACCGCGCGACCTTCTTGCCGACCCTCAGGAAGCGCAGCGGGTCGATGGCTTCGCCATTGTGGCGGATCTCGTAGTGCAGATGCGGGCCGGTCGAGCGGCCGCTGCTGCCGGTCTTGCCGATGACGTCGCCGGCGTTGAGCCTCTTGCCGACGGTCACGTTGATTTTGCTGAGATGCCCATAGCGCGTCGCAAAGCCGTTGCCATGGTCGACCTCGACCATGCGGCCATAGCCGCCGTTCCAGCCGGCCTTGACGACGACGCCGGGCGCCGTCACCTTGGCGGGCATTCCGGTCGGCGCCCTGAAATCCATCCCCGAATGCAGCGCGGCGGTGCCGAGCAGCGGGTCGGTGCGCACGCCGAACGGGCTGGTGATCGAGCGACCGGGGGCGGGATTGGCAAGCGGCAGCCGTCGCGCCTCCGTCTTCAGACGATCGAGCGCGTCCAGCGCCTCGTCGAGCTCTCTAACCTTGCTGTCGAACGTCATCGAACTGTCGAGTGGTATCAGCGGACCGCCGGCATCGCTCTTGCCGAAATCGCTGTCGACCGGCAGGCCAGCCGCCTCGAGTGCCTGAGAAATTGCATCGGCGTTTTTGTAGGCGTTGTCGGCAAGCGTGGTGATGCGGGTGAGCTGCTGGCTCTCTATCGCCTTGAGCGACTCGTTGATCGACACGAACAGTCTGTCGGCACGATCGGCCGCCGTATCGCTCGGCAGCGGATCGGAGCGGGTCGACCACAGAGAGAAGGGCCTGGTATCGCCGGCGCCAAGGTTGGCGCCGATGCTGGCAACCGAATAGGACTGCGGCTGGGCGTCGGTCACGTCGGCGCGTTTTTCCGACTTTGCCGACGCAGCAGTGCCTGCGGCAGGTGGCGTTCCAACGTCGCTCTCGCCGCGTTCGAGGAGCGGGCCGAGGCGGCCATGGCGCAGGCTGAGCTGGGTCTGTCGTTCCAGCAGTTCGCCAACTTTGGTTTCCATGAGCTGCTGGTCGAGAAGCTGGCGGCTGGTGATCCGGTCGACCTGGGCGCGCAGTGCGGAGATGCGGTCCTCATAGGCCTGCTGCATGCGCGCCTGCCGTGCCGTGGTCGCGCCGATCAGGTCGTCGCGCAGCACGAGATAGGAGGTCGCCAGCAGGTAGCCTATGGCCATCGCCGCCAGCGCGGAGCCGCAAAATGCGGCAACCCATGGACGTATGGTGAAATGCCTGATCTCGTTGCCCCGGGCGATAATGACCGTGTGGGGCTCCTTGCGCCTGCCGAAGACCGTTGACTGACTGGCTACGTTCACGGGACCAAGCTTTCGTTACGATACCAACGACAAGCCTGATTACACATCATTAAGGTTAACGGTCGGTTGCTGGCGCCCAGCTCCTTGCAGCCCATGGGTTGCAGCTGGATTGGCATGAGGGCATGAGGCGCAGGCTTCAGCGCTTCATGCCTCACATGGGCTCTCAGCCCACAGCCAACGTCGCTATCAGAGCGCGCGGACGGCCTCCAGCACCGCCTCGGCATGGCCTTCGACTCGTACGTTCCGCCATATCTTGGCAATCCGTCCGTCGCTGCCGATCAGGAACGTTGCGCGCTCTACGCCCATATAGCGGCGGCCATAGAGCTTCTTCTCGACCCACAGATGATAGGCTTCGATCACCTTGCGCTCCTCGTCGGCGACAAGGTCGATGGTCAGATCGTATTTTGATTTGAATTTGTCGTGTTTTCGGACGCTGTCCGGCGACAGGCCGATGACGGCGGCGCCGAGCTTTTCGAACTCCGGCTTCAACTGCGAAAAGCCGATCGCCTCATTGGTACAGCCTGCGGTGTCGTCTTGCGGATAGAAGTAAAGCACGACCGGCTTTCCCAGCAATGACGCGAGGCTGAGCGAGCCGCCGCCGTCGCGGGGAAGGTCGAACTGCGGCGCAAGGTCGCCGACGTCGAGATCAGCCATATCGATGCCCTTGTTTGAGGTTACGCGCGAAGCCTCATCGATATATTGTCGCACCGGGATTCGTCCACGGTCGAGTTCGTTCAACGGAAAATTGTGTGGATCAGGAGCAGCCGCAGCACGAGAAGATCAGATTCAGGCGTGATGAGATCACCGACCTGGCTGCCTTCCCGTCCGCGTGCCGCGTACCGCCGCTCGGCCAGGCGTCGATCGGCCGCGGCGTTCGTATTCTTGCGCGGCTGTTTGCCGGCCTTGTGGTGCTCGTGCTGCTGGCCATCGCCGCTGTGTATGCGATCGGCATGTCCGGTTTCGGCGCCGAGCGGCTGCGGGCGGAAGCGGAAACGGCCATCGAGAAATTGGCCGGCGTCGATGTCGATGTTGCGGTCGGGCCGGCCGGTCTCACGCTCGACGGATCGAGCTTCATCGCGCTGCAGGTCAGCGACGTCAGCCTCAAGACCGCCGACGGCAAACCGATGGCCGATGCTGGCCGTGTCCGCTTCGGCATACGGCTGATACCGCTGCTTTCGGGCGAGGTGCGGCTTACCAGCGCCAGGATTTCCGACGCGCGCATCGTGATGGCGGCGCTGCCGTCGGGTGGCGACTGGACGGCGGCGCTGCGCAATGACGACGGCCTCATCGATCCGGAAAGACTGGCCGGCACGGTCTTTGCCAGCATCAACCATGCGCTCGATGCAGTACGGGAGGATTCGATGCGCCGGATCGACCTCCGCAATGTCGACATCGTTCTGCCCGAGGCTGGGTCGGTCGAACTGGTCAGGATCACTGACGCCACCGTTGCGCAGTCGGGGCCGGGCGGCATGGAGTTCTCATCCAACGCGGATATCGACGGCAAGGCACTCGCCATCGCCGCCTCAGCCACTCGCGATACGACGACGCGGCGCGTGACGGCGTTGGATGCCAGCGTCGAGATGGCGAAGGTTAACGACGCTGCGGCAGCGCCAGGTGGGACGCTGGGCGCGATTGCCTTGAAGCTGGCGGGTTCGGAAGGATCCAGCGAGAACGCGTCGCGGCTGACGGCCTCGCTGTCGTTCGCCGGTTCCGTGCTCGATCTCGGCCCGCGTGGCTCGCTTCCAGCAGACGTCGATCTCGATGCCACGCTTGTCGCCGGTTCGAACAAGATCCAGGTCGACAAGCTGCTGTTGAAAACCGGTCGCTCGATTTTCAATTTCGCCGGTTCGATTGGACCGAAGCCTGCGACAGGGACAGCGGGCGAGGAGCCATCCTACCGCTACGACCTGACCAGCGACGGCTCGACGCTGTCGCCTTCGGAATCGTCGGAACCCGCGCTCGATTTCATTGCCCGCGTCGCCGGCGTCTACCAGACCAGGAGCCGCAAGCTCGTGGCCGAGCAGATCGGGATCAGGTCGGGATCCGCCAGCGAGGCGCTGGGCACGGCCTCGGTCGAATTCGCTAGGGGAAAGGCGCCAGGCATATCCGTAGCTTTCAATGTCCACGATATGCCGGTCTCGCACGTCAAGCAGTTGTGGCCCTGGTTTTCCGCGCGAAACGCTCGCCTTTGGGTACTGAAGAACCTGTTCGGCGGCCGTGTCGTCGATGGCAGCCTGCAGTTCCAGGTCGTGCCCGGGCGTCTTGGCAACGGGATCCCGCTTTCGTCCGATGAAGTGTTCGGCCGGTTCCAGATCGAAGGATCACGCTTCGATACGGCCGGCCACATCCCGCCGATACGCGATGCCGTCGGCGTCGCCGAATTCCACGGCAACGACGTCGACATCGCCTTGTCCTCGGGCAATGTCTATATGGGCAGTGGTCGCACGGTGGCGGCAAGCAACGGCACGATGACGATCAAGGCGGCGAACCGCCCGCCGGTGATCGGCGCGCTCGATATCGACGTCGCCGGGGAGGCGTCCGCAATCGCTGAGCTCGCCTCCTATGACCCGATTAATGCCATGCGTCACGTCGGCCTGCTGCCGGACGACCTGTCCGGCACGGTGTCCGGCCATGTCAAGGCGGACATTCCGCTGCAGTCCGGCGTCGACAGCTCGAAACTCGATTGGCTGGTGACGCTCGATTACAAAGGCCTGTCGCTGGGCAAGCCGTTCGAAGACCAGACGGTGACGGACGCCGATGGTTCGATCACGGTCGAACCCGAGAGGGCCGTGATATCAGCCAAGGCGTTGCTCAACGGCATTCCAGCCGAACTCGACCTGATCGAACCGCTTAGGGATGGCGGACCGCCACGCAGCCGGAAAGTGGCGCTGGTGCTTGACGACAAGATTCGTGCAGCCGCCATGCCTGGCCTGTCGGCGCTGCTTTCCGGAACCATCAAGGTTGAGATCGACAAGAGCGGCACGGGCAACGAGACTGTTTCGGCGGACCTGACCAATGCCAGGCTGGGCATTCCGTGGGCAGGCTGGAGTAAGGGACCCGGCATTCCAGCCAATGTCACATTTGCCATGGCCAAGTCCGGCGACACCACGACGCTGTCCGACTTCCACTTGAATGGAAAGACTTTTTCGATCGACGGCGGCGTGGTGCTGGTCAACGGCGCCCTGTCCACGGCGCGGTTCAGCAACGTCAAGTTGAACCGGGGAGACGACGTTGCCGTCTCGGTGAAACGATCGGGCAAGGGCTATACAATCGACATCGCCGGCAACGCGCTGGACGCGCGCTCCCTGATTAAGCAATTCACGTCCGATGTTGACACCGCCACCAAGGCCACGGGTTCCGACGCGATTTCGGTGAGCGCCGATGTCAATTCCCTGACCGGCTTCCACAACGAGACACTGTCGAAGCTGAAGCTCGACTACAGCGCCGCCGGTTCCAGGGTGAACGGGCTCAAGGTGAGCGCCACGGCAAGTTCGGGTGCTGCCATAAGCATCAGCAATACTACCGGCGCCGGCAGGCGCGCCCTCAACGTGACGTCGGCCGATGCCGGCGCCATCCTGCGGTTCCTCAACATCTACGAGCATATGGAGGGCGGTTCGATCACGCTGGCGCTTGCCGGGGCAAGCGATGGGCCGATGAGGGGTCAGGTCGACTCGCACAACTTCTTCGTGGTCAACGAGCCGAAACTCGCCTCGCTCGTATCGACGACGCCGGCGGGCGACAGCCGCAGCCTCAACGAAGCTGTCAAAGCCAACATCGACACATCGAGAGTGAAGTTCGAGCGCGGCTTTTCCGAGATCGAAAAGGGCGCCGGCTATCTGAAGCTCGCTAATGGCATGCTGCGCGGCCCGCGGATCGGCACCACCTTCCAGGGCACGCTCTACGACCAGAACAACAATATGGACATGACCGGCACCTTCATGCCGGTCTATGGCCTCAACCGCATCTTCGGCGAACTGCCGCTGTTCGGCGCGCTGCTCGGCAATGGCCGCGATCGCGGCCTGATCGGCGTGACCTACCGGCTCAGGGGCGATGCCAACAAGCCGAAACTGGACGTCAATCCGCTATCGGTGATCGCCCCCGGAATATTCAGGTCGATCTTCGAGTATCGGTGAGGTCGAAACCCAATCACTTCGAGCGACCGAGTCTCGACCCTAAATGGATCGCTCCCGGCCGAATTCACGCCCGTGACTTAAGCCGCCCGTCGTTCGGTCATGCCGCAAGGTCCGCATCGGGTGGCGGTCTTTTTTGCCTGTCCCCGATTGGATCTGGTTCGTAGTTACGGGCTGGCTACAGGTGGGCAATACCGGCTTTCAGCAGTCCTTCGCGGACGTGCTGCACATCAGACTCCTGGGCATAGTGCAGGGTGGCGATAAATGAATCGAGGTCGAATTGAGGATCGAGCGTTCTGACCTTACCTAGATGCGCCGCGGCCGCGATTTCGTCGCCGAGCCAGCCGTAGCAGGCAGCGGCGAAAGCGTGCTGAACCGAGTCCATGGTTGACAGATGCATGAAAGCTTCGATCGCCTCGCCATACTGGCGCGCGGCGAAATGCGCCTTTCCCAGATGGCTCCAGAACCTCTCCGGGTGGTGCGGGTTCAACTGCATTGCCTTGCGGATCCACTCAATTCCCTCTTCCGGCCTCCCCAGCCACGTCAATAACTCGCCTTGCTGCACGACCACGAGGTCGTAATTGGGATTGAGGGCGAGGGCGCGCTCTTGATGGTAGCGCGCTGTGGTCAGCTCATTGTTGTTCACGTTCACTGCGGCGAGGATGCGGTGGACATCGGCATCGTTGTCGTCCAGCGCCAGCGCCCTGTCCAGCGCTGCCATGATGTCGTTCCAGACGGCATCCCTGTCTTGGCACCAGTTATGGACCCAGGCCTGGCCAAGAATGCAGGCCCGCCAGGCATGGGCATGGGCATAATCGGGGTCGAGCGCGACGGCCCTGCCTATCAAGGTTTGCGCGCGTTCATTATCCTCAATCGTGCTTCGGTGATGCAGCACCTTGGCAGCAAGCACACATTCATACGCGGCCATGTTTGCAGGTTTCGCCCGCGCGAGCTGGTCCCGCTGAGCCGCCTCGACACGACCGGGCAGCGTGGCTGCGATCGCCGCGGTCACCTCATCCTGAATCGCGAATATGTCGTCCAGCTTCCGGTCATATTTGTCTGCCCAAATATGAGCGTCATTCGCCGTGTCGATGAGCTGAACCGTCACGCGCACCCTGTCGCCGATCTTGCGGACGCTTCCTTCCACCAGGTATTGGACGTCAAGTTTCTCGGCCACCTCGCGCACATTCACGGCGCGGTTCTTGTAGACGAAGCTGGAATTGCGCGAGATGACGAACAGCTCATGGTGGCGGGACAGTTCGGTGATGATGTCCTCGGTCAGTCCGTCCGCGAAAAATTCCTGCTCGGGGTCGCCGCTCATGTTGTTGAATGGCAGCACCACTATCGAAGGTTTCGAGATGGATCGCTTTGCCTCGACTTCTGGCAGGATATGACTGTCAAACCCAATGCGATAGAGGCGAACCGGGCGGCTGATGTTCTTTAACGTCTTCTCGCCCAGGTCCTCCATGGCAATTTCGAGACGGTCGGCAATTTGGGTCGCCACCGCTGCGGTCACGCAGATACCGCCGACGTCGGCGAGTTGCTCGATGCGCGAGGCAATATTGACGCCGTCGCCGAAAATGTCCTCATCGTCGAAAATGATGTCGCCGAGATTTATGCCGATCCTGAATTCGATACGCCGTTCTTGCGGCACATCCGAATTGCGCCGTTTCATGCGCTGTTGGATTTCCACGGCGCACTTCACGGCATCGGTCACGCTCTGGAACTCAACGAGCATGCCGTCTCCGGTGGTCTTGATGATCCGGCCCTTGTTCTTCGCGATGGCGGGATCGACCAGTTCTATGCGATGGGTCCGAAGGCGTGCGAGCGTGCCGGATTCGTCGGCCTCCATTAGCCGACTGTAGCCCGCCATATCGGCAGCCAAAATTGCGGCTAGTCTCTGTTCCATCGCTTGAACCAAAAACCAAGCCTATCCTTCCTGGGCTGCCAAATCCAGCAATTTGGGCTGGTGGCTGAATCAAGCAGTCTTCCCCCGCAGCAGCAAGAAAGGGCGGATCAGAACCTTCCGCCGGGTGGCTGCGAACTCGATCGCGTCAATGGCGGGAGGGATCCGCGCGGCGTCAGACCGGAAACGTCCGATATGAACACGAGTTGGGACCATAGTGGCTGCACTCGCTGACGTCTGCAAATGGCGTTACCTGCTCGTTCGATCGATGAGAGGAATGGCAATATTCACCCATCTGGGCCATTCTCAGTAGGTTACCTGATAAGTTTTACCTAGACCGTGATCCCGAACCGAAGGTCAGCGCAGCAAGAAGTGAAACCGGTTTCGGAAAAGGGCCAATGGAGCGCCATCCCGGTCCCATCGGGATCGATCAGGCGGTGGTCAGACCGGCCGCACCAGAACGTGTTTTTTCTTGCCGAGCGACAGTTTTACGACTTGTTCCGGGCCGAGATCCTGAAGTGTCACCAACCGGCGATCGTCGGACACGGACTGGTCGTTCAACCGCACGGCGCCGCCCTGGATGTGTCGCCGCGCCTCGCCGTTGGATCCGGCAAGTCCGGCGGTGACGAACAGCGACAATATGCCGACGCCGCTTTCCAGATCGGCCCTGCCCACCTCGACGGTCGGCAGTGTGTCGGCCAGCGCGCCTTCTTCGAATGTCTTGCGCGCGGTTTCCTCGGCTTGCTCGGCCGCCTCGCGGCCGTGCAGAAGCGCACAGATTTCAGTCGCCAGGATCTTCTTCGCCTCGTTAATTTCGGAGCCGCCAAGCCGTTCCAAGCGCGCGATCTCATCCAGAGGCAGCGTCGTGTAGAGCTTGAGAAAGCGGCCGACATCGGCGTCCTCGGTGTTGCGCCAGTACTGCCAGAATTCGTATGGCGACAGCATCTCGGCATCGAGCCAGACGGCGCCTGAAGCCGACTTGCCCATCTTGGCGCCAGACGAGGTGGTGAGCAGGGGCGTGGTCAGCGCGTAAAGCTGCGCGCCCTCCATCCGATGGCCGAGATCGATACCGTTGATGATGTTGCCCCACTGGTCGGAGCCGCCCATCTGCAGCCGGCAGCCCAGACGCTTGTAGAGCTCGACGAAGTCGTAAGCCTGTAGGATCATGTAGTTGAATTCGAGGAACGACAGCGATTGCTCGCGGTCGAGCCTGAGCTTGACCGAATCGAAGGCGAGCATACGGTTGACGGAAAAATGCCGGCCGACATCGCGCAGGAAATTGACGTAGTTGATCTCCAGCAGCCAGTCGGCGTTGTTGATCATGGTCGCGTCGTTCGGGCCGCTGCCGAATTTGAGGTAGGGCATGAAATTGCGGCGGATGCCGGCTAGATTGTCCTCGATATGCCCAGGCGTCAGAAGCTTGCGTGCCTCGTCCTTGAACGACGGGTCGCCAATCATCGAGGTACCGCCGCCCATCAGCGCGATCGGCCTATGGCCGGTCTGCTGCAGCCAGTGCAGCATCATGATCTGGATCAGCGATCCGGCATGCAGGCTTTTGGCGGTTGCGTCGAAGCCGATATAGGCGGTCACCGTTTCCTTGGCGAAAAGCTGGTCGAGGCTGGCATCATCCGAAATCTGGTGGATGAAACCGCGCTCGCTCATTATGCGCAGGAAATCGGATTTGAACGCGGACATTTTTTCTTTCCCGAAAGCGCCCAACCGAAGCGGATCGGGCGTGGTATGCGTGAACGCGGGCGTTTAGCATCCAAGCGCGGTCAGCAAAAGGGGAATCCGGTTTTGCGTCCGATCGCGTTTTACATGATCGGCTCGGTGCGAACGCAATCACGAGGTCGTGAAACGGCGCAAGCTCGCCTTCCGGCTGCATCCTTGCTTCATCGTTGGGGCTGGCGTAATGAGGCGCCGCGCCAGCGGTTCTTGCCGCACCTGACCCGCTGGAACCGCACCGCACGGCATCGAATCGAATGCCATATCCTATGACAGAGCCCGACGCGAAATGCCGGAGATATCCATCGTCATTCCTTGCCGGAACGAGGCGGCGAACCTGCCGCTTCTGCTTGACGAGATCGGGGCGGCGATGGTCGGACGCGACTTCGAGGTGATCGTCGTCGATGATGGTTCGACCGATGAGACCACCTCGGTGCTTGCCGCCCAGGCAGTGCTTTGCCCGTTTCCGCTTCGCCACCTCCGGCATGAGAAATCCGCCGGCCAGTCTCTCTCTGTGCGTTCGGGCGCTTGGGCGGCCCGCGGCGATATCGTCGCCATGATCGACGGCGACGGCCAGAACGATCCCAAATATATTCCGGTGCTGGTCGATGCGCTGCGGCAAGCCGGCCCCGGTTTCGGTGTTGCGCAAGGGCAGCGCCTGAAGCGTCGCGACAGCAAGATCAAGCAACTGGCGTCCCGTTTCGCCAACTGGCTGAGAAAGGCCGTCCTGCATGACGAGACCCGCGACACGGGCTGCGGCCTGAAGGCGATCCATACCGATATCCTCAGGAAATTGCCGTTCTTCGACGGCACGCACCGCTTTGTTCCGGCCCTTGTCATCCAGGAGGGGTATCGCGTCGTGCATTGCGACGTCGTCGACCGCTCTCGCCGCCACGGCAAGTCGAATTACGGAATTTTCGATCGCGGCCTGCAGGGGGTGCTTGATCTCGCCGGTGTCTGGTGGCTGCGCCGCCGGCGCCGGAGAATGCCAAAAACAGAGGAAATCCGGCATGGCTAACGTGCTTCAGGAGCTGGCGACCTGGCTTCACGACGTCTTCGTCAAGCAGTTTGATACGTGGATCCTGCTCGGCTTTGTCGCCCAGTTCTTTTTCAGCATGCGCTTCGTCGTGCAGTGGGTCGCATCGGAAAAGGCCAAGCGCAGCGTCGTGCCGATCGCTTTCTGGTTCTTTTCGCTGTTCGGCGGCAGCCTGCTGCTGATCTACGCCATCCAGCGGCAAGATCCGGTGTTCATCGCCGGCCAGGCCCTGGGCCTGTTCATCTACATCCGCAACCTGTGGCTGATCGCCAACGAGCGCAAGGCGGCGATGACGAAGGTCGACTAACCGACCTACCTCTCAGCGCGACGTGGCGCAGCCGCAGCAAAATGCCTGAGACTCCGGGCTGCGACCTTGCACGACGTCGGTCCTATCTGTCGTCCAGTCCGCCGTAGGATCGTACAAGCCGAACCATGTCGGGCGAGTTCGAGCTCTCGCTCTCGAGCCCCTCGGCGACACCGCTACGGTCGGCTACGGGCCGGTTCTGGCTAACCTTCCACTTGCCTTGCATGTCCGTGATCTCGATTTCGAGCCCGACAATGCCCTTGATCTGCGACTGGATGAAGCTGGCTGGTGCGTCGGTCACCGCCCAGGGCGCTTCGCGAGCGGCTTCCTGTGATGCCGTCAGATCGGAAATCTGCTGGGCCAGCCAGTCCTGGTCCTCGATCACCGTGACTGTGCCACGCACCTGGACGATGGCGTAGTTCCAGGTCGGCACGACCTTCCCGGTTTCGCGCTTGGTCTCGTACCAGGACGGCGTCACATAGGCATCGGCGCCCTGGAAGACGACCAGCACGGGCAATGCCGGGCTGTCGGCCAGCAGGCGCCATTGCGGATTGGCTCTCGCCAGATGGGCGCGCAGCCTGCCGTTGGGCGGCACTTCGGCGTCGAGCAGGAACGGGATCGCGTTCGCGACCGGCCCTTCGGCTCCATTTGAAATCAGCAGCCCAAGCGGATGCGCCCGGATCAGCCCGTGCACCACGTCCTGTCGCGTTTCCTGGAAATGCGGGGGCTGGTACATCGCTGTTATCTCAACCGTTTCGGCCGCGGGTCGGACAACTCGCCGGCCAGACGGCGATCGAGATAGTCCGCGCATTCCTGGAGCAGGAGGTCCGCGTCATTGGAGAAGAAATGGTTGGCCCCGGGCAAGGTCTTCTGGGTGATGGTGATGCCCTTTTGCGTGTGCAATTTGTCGACCAACCCCTGCACGTCCTTTGGCGGCGCGACCTTGTCGGCGTCGCCATGAATGATGAGGCCGGACGACGGGCAGGGCGCCAGGAAGGAGAAATCATAGGTGTTGGGCTGCGGCGCGATCGAGATGAAGCCTTCGATCTCCGGCCGGCGCATCAGAAGCTGCATGCCGATCCACGAGCCGAACGAATAGCCGGCGACCCAGCAGCTCTTGGAATCCGGATGCAGCGATTGCACCCAGTCAAGTGCCGCGGCCGCATCCGACAATTCGCCGGTGCCGTGGTCGAATTCACCCTGGCTGCGGCCGATGCCGCGGAAATTGAAGCGAAGCGTGGTGAAATCGCGCTTCTGGAACATGTAGAAGAGGTCGTAGACGATCTTGTTGTTCATCGTGCCGCCGAACTGGGGGTGCGGGTGCAGGATGATCGCAATTGGCGCGCTCTTTTCCTTGGAAGGCTGGTAGCGACCCTCCAGGCGGCCGGCCGGACCGGTGAAAATGACCTCAGGCATAAAATACTCCACATGGCATAAGAATGCGCGGCGCCCGGAACAACTCTTCCTCTGGCCTTGACGCAGGGCGAGCGTCTTTCTAGAAGCTAGTTTAGAATTGTTCAAAACTGGGTGGCCAAGCGTAATGGCTCGGCTACCCACGCCGCACGCCGCGTAAATAGGACGTCTTGCCTTGCAATTTCAAGGAAATAACGCGCTATCCTCGCGGAACGGCTTTTGACGGGACCGATCGAAACGAAAATGGCCGGACAACGCGCCTATCTCGACTACAATGCCAGCGCGCCGCTGCTTGCCGCGGCGCGGGCGGGGGAGGTTGGCCGGGGGGCGGGCGCCCCCCCCCCCGCCCCCCGCGCGGCGGGCGGGGGGCGGCCGCCCGGCAATGATTGCCGCGCTCGATGCCGCCGCCAACCCGTCATCGGTCCATGCCGAGGGTCGCGCCGCACGGCGGCTGATCGAGAATGCAAGGCGCGATGTGGCGGCGCTGGTCAACGCCAGCGCCCAGCATGTCGTGTTCACCTCAGGTGCGACGGAAGCCGCCTCGACGCTGCTTACGCCTGATTGGCAGATGGGGCGCGGCACTGTCCGCATGAGCCGGCTCTATGTCTGCGAAGCCGATCATCCTTGTGTGCTGAACGGCGGGCGTTTTCCGGCAGCCCAGGTGACGCGCTTCGGTGTCGACGCCGACGGCGTCGTCAGGCTGGACGCGTTGGCGGCGGCGCTCGCCGCCCACGACAAGGCAGACGGCCTGCCGCTGGTGGCGATCCATGCCGCCAACAACGAGACCGGCGTCATCCAGCCGGTAGGGCGCGTCGCCGAAATCGTCAAGACGGCGGGCGGCATACTGGTCGTCGACGGCGTGCAGGCAGCCGGTCGCATTCCGCTCGATATGTCAGTGGGTTATGCCGATTACTTGATTCTGTCTTCGCACAAGATCGGCGGCCCCAAGGGCGTTGGCGCCATCGTCGCCGCCTCGGACCTGATGATGCCTAGGCCCTTGATCGCCGGCGGCAGCCAGGAAAAGGGTCATCGTGGCGGCACCGAAAATCTGGCCGCGATCGCCGGTTTTGGCGCGGCGGCGCGGGAGGCCCTGATCGGGTTGAAGAGCATCGATGCGGTCGGCAGCCGCCGCGACGCGATCGAGGCCATCGTGAAAGCGCTGGTGCCGGATGCGGAAATCTTCGGAACCGGGGCGCCGAGGCTTGCCAACACGACATTCTTCGCTATTGCGGGCATCAAGGCCGAGACAGCGCAGATCGCCTTCGACCTGGCGGGCGTGGCGCTGTCGGCCGGATCCGCCTGTTCGTCGGGCAAGGTCGGCCCGAGCCATGTGCTGAAAGCCATGGGATACAATGACAGCCTTGGCGCTTTGCGCGTGTCCATCGGCCACGCAACGAGCGCCGAGGACGTCGAACTGTTCCGCACTGCGCTGGCAGGTATTGCCTCACGCCGCGCAGGCAGGGAAGAAGCCGCCTGAGCGCGGCAAACAAACGCAGGCTTTTTGGCCTGGTAGAGCCGTGCGTTTCATGGTGGCCGGGTGAATTTCCGGCAGGGACGCACTATATGGAACTTACGCCGCCTCGGTTGCCTCACGGGCACTCGTTTCGCGGTGCCATAGTTTGAAAACTGCCGGGCCTTGACCCCGGCGTGGATGGAGAACGCTAATGCCTGCTGTGCAGGACACGATCGATCGGGTTCGAAAGATCGACGTCGACCAATACAAATACGGATTCCAGACCGAAATCGCGATGGACAAGGCCCCAAGGGGCCTGAGCGAAGACATTATCCGCTTCATTTCGGCGAAGAAGGACGAGCCGTCCTGGATGCTGGAATGGCGTCTGGAAGCGTATCGGCGCTGGGTGACGCTGGACGAGCCGAAGTGGGCGCGCGTCCATTACCCGAAGATCGATTTCCAGGACCTCCACTATTATGCGGCGCCCAAGAGCACGCCGGGACCGACATCGCTGAGCGACGTCGATCCTGAACTGTTGAGGGTCTACGAAAAGCTCGGTATCCCGCTGAGGGAACAGGAAATCCTCGCCGGCGTGCAGAAGACCGACGCGTCGGAACTCGAGGAACCCAGCGACAATGTCTACAAGTCGGGCCGCGTCGCCGTCGATGCCGTGTTCGATTCGGTGTCCGTCGTCACCACCTTCAAGAAGGAGCTGGCGCAGGCCGGCGTCATCTTCTGCTCGATCTCGGAAGCCATCCGCGAGCATCCGGAACTGGTGAAGAAATATCTCGGTTCGGTCGTGCCGACTTCCGACAATTTTTACGCCACCTTGAATTCCGCGGTGTTCACCGACGGTTCCTTCGTCTTCGTGCCCAAGGGCGTGCGCTGCCCGATGGAACTGTCGACCTATTTCCGCATGAACGAGAAGAACACCGGCCAGTTCGAGCGCACGCTGATCATCGCCGAGGAGGGGGCCTACGTCTCCTATCTCGAAGGCTGCACGGCGCCGCAGCGCGACGAGAACCAGCTTCACGCGGCCGTGGTCGAATTGATCGCGCTCGACGATGCTGAGATCAAATACTCGACGGTGCAGAACTGGTACCCCGGCGACGCCGAGGGCAAGGGCGGCATCTACAATTTCGTCACCAAGCGTGGCGACTGCCGCGGCGACCGTTCGAAGATTTCTTGGACGCAGGTCGAGACCGGCTCGGCCATCACCTGGAAATATCCGAGCTGCATCCTGCGCGGCGACGATTCCAGCGGCGAGTTCTATTCGATCGCCGTGTCGAACGGCTACCAGCAGGTCGATAGCGGCACCAAGATGATCCATCTCGGCAAGAACACCTCGAGCCGCATCATCTCCAAGGGCATCGCCGCCGGCTTCTCGCAGAACACCTATCGCGGCCAGGTCTCGGCGCACCGCAAGGCGACCAACGCCCGCAACTTCACCAACTGTGACTCGCTGCTGATCGGCGACCAGTGCGGTGCGCATACCGTGCCCTACATGGAAGCCAAGAACTCGTCGGCGCAGTTCGAGCATGAGGCGACCACCTCGAAAATTTCCGAGGACCAGAAGTTCTACGTCATGCAGCGTGGCATTCCGGAAGAAGAGGCGATCGCGCTGATCGTCAACGGCTTCGTCAAGGACGTCATCCAGCAACTGCCGATGGAATTCGCGGTCGAGGCGCAGAAGCTGATTGGGATTTCGCTTGAGGGCTCGGTCGGCTGACCGGACAGAAAATTTTCAGGAAAAGAAAAAATGCTTGAGATCAAGAACCTTCATGCCCGCATCGTCGATGACGGCACCGAGATCATCCGCGGCCTGAACCTGACGGTCAGAGCCGGCGAGGTCGCCGCCATCATGGGCCCCAACGGCTCGGGCAAATCGACGCTGTCCTACATCCTCGCCGGGCGCGAGGATTATGAGGTCACAGAAGGCGACATCCTCTACAACGGCCAATCGATCCTCGAAATGGACCCGGCCGAACGCGCCACATCAGGCATTTTTCTCGCCTTCCAGTATCCGATGGAGATACCGGGCGTGGCGACGATGGAATTCCTGAAGGTGGCGATGAACGAGCAGCGCAAGGCGCGCGGCGAGGAGCCGCTGAAGATCCCCGAATTCCTGAAGCGCGTGAAGGACGCCGCCGCCTTGCTCGACATGGACATGGCGATGCTGAAAAGGCCGCTCAATGTCGGCTTTTCCGGCGGCGAGAAGAAGCGCGCCGAGATCCTGCAGATGAAGCTTCTGGAGCCAAAACTCTGTGTGCTCGACGAGACCGATTCAGGCCTCGATATCGACGCGTTGAAGATCGTCTCGGACGGCGTTAACGCGCTGCGTTCGCCGGACCGCGCCATCGTCATCATCACCCACTACCAGCGCCTGCTTCAGTACATCGTGCCGGATAGTGTGCACGTTCTATACAGGGGCCAGGTGATCAAGTCGGGCGACAAGTCGCTGGCGCTCGACCTCGAGGCCAATGGCTATGCCGGCGTGATCGACCAAGCCGCGTGACATGCCAGAAGGCCCAGAAGGCAAGCCAAACAAGGCGAAACTGATGAATATACACACGACACCCCAGCGAACGCCGGCCGAAACGGCGCTGATCGACGCCTTCAGCGACCGGCTGTCGCTGTTGCCCGGCGACGGCACGGTGATGCTGAAGCGCGACGACGCTATCGAAGCGATCAAGAGCGGCCTGCCGACGCGGCGCATCGAGTCCTGGCACTACACCGACCTGCGCCGTCTGCTGACTTCGGTGCCGGACTTCGATCCCGCAGCTGTCGCGAAAGCCATTGCGCCGATCGTTGAGGGCTCCGTCATTTTGCCGGTGCTGAACGGCGTGTCGAGCGCGAAAGTGCCTGTCATCGATGGCGTTGTTGTCCAGCGGCTGTCGGAGAAACTGACCGACGGCAGCATCGCACCTGGGCTCGATCCCTACGGCAGCGACGATGCCATCGGCGCGCTGAATACCGCTTTCGTTGCCGACGGCTATTTTGTCGACATCGCCGACGGTGCCGAACTGGATAAGCCGATCGAATTGCAGAACCTGCAGGCCGGCGGCCAGACCCATGTGCGCCTAGCTGTGCGCGTTGGTTCCGGTGCCAAGGCTGTCATCGTCGAGCGCCAGACGGGCGAGGGCGCCGCACTCGTCAGCTCGGTCAGCCAGCTTCTGCTTGACGAGGGCGCCGACGTGACGTGGCTGATCGTGCAGGAGCAGCCGGATACGGCGACCCATCTTGCCCAGTTCAAGGCGCAACTCGGCAAGGATGCGAAGCTGACGCTGTTCGTGATGAATGCCGGCGGCAAGCTGGTGCGCCAGGAGGTCGTGGTCAGAACGACCGGCGAAGGCGCCGATTTCACGTTGCGCGGCATCAACCTGCTTGCCGGCGACACCCATACCGACGTGACCATGGTGCTCGACCATGCCGTGCCGCACACGGCCTCGACCGAGGTGATCCGCAACGTGGTGACGGGAAGAGCGCGCGGTGTCTTCCAGGGGCGCATCAACGTCCACCAATATGCGCAGAAGACCAACGCCAAGATGGCCTGCAACACACTGCTTCTGTCGGATGACGGCGAGTTCTCGACCAAGCCTGAGCTCGAAATCTTCGCCGACGACGTCGTCTGCGGCCATGGCGCCACTGTCACCGAGATCGACCACAACCATCTGTTCTATCTGATGGCGCGCGGCGTCGACGAGAAGACCGGGCGCGGGCTGCTGGTCAAGGCGTTCGTCGCCGAGGTGATCGAGGAACTGGACGACGAGGCGATTGTCGAGGCGCTGGAAGCGAGGCTCGACGGCTGGTTCGCGGCGCATGGGTAGCAGTGGTGAGGGGTGCTGGACGGAATGAGGCGATGCCTCGAGAGAGCTTATGATGGACCAGAAAGTCGAAAACATCCCCTACGACGTCGAGGTGATCCGCCGCGACTTTCCGATTCTGTCGCGGGAAGTCTACGGCAAACCGCTGGTCTATCTCGACAATGGCGCCTCGGCGCAGAAGCCGCAGGCCGTGCTCGACGCTATCCAGCACGCTTATTCCCAGGAATATGCCAACGTCCATCGCGGGCTGCATTTCCTTTCGAATGCCGCAACCGATGCCTTTGAGAACGCGCGCAAGATTGTGCAAAGATTTCTCAACGCGCCTGATACCGACAACATCGTCTTCACCTCGAACACGACCGCGGCGATCAACACCGTCGCTTATGGCTTCGGCATGCCCAATATCGGCGAGGGCGATGAAATAGTCCTGTCGATCATGGAGCACCATTCCAACATCGTGCCGTGGCATTTCATCCGCGAGCGGCAGGGTGCGAAACTGGTCTGGGTGCCGGTCGACGATCTCGGCGTCTTTCATATCGAGGAGTTCGAGAAACGGCTGACCGACCGCACAAAACTGGTCGCCATCACGCACATGTCGAATGCGCTGGGCACGGTGACGCCGATCAAGGAGATCGTCCGCATCGCGCACGCGCGCGGCATTCCGGTGCTGGTCGACGGCAGCCAGAGCGCCGTGCACATGCCGATCGACGTGCAGGATCTCGACTGCGATTTCTTCGTCTTCACCGGCCACAAGGTCTATGGGCCCTCGGGCATCGGCGTGCTCTACGGCAAGAAGGACATGCTGGAGCGCATGCGTCCGTTCATGGGCGGCGGCGAGATGATCGAGGAGGTGACGCAAGACTTCGTCACCTATAACGACCCGCCGCATCGCTTCGAGGCCGGCACGCCGCCGATCGTGCAGGCGATCGGGCTGGGTGCTGCGCTGGAATACATAGAAAAGATCGGCCGCGAGCGCATCGCCGCCCATGAGGCCGATTTGAAGGATTATGCGCATCAGCGGCTGCGCGCCATCAATTCGCTGCGCATCTTCGGCGACGCGCCGGATAAGGGCGCCATCATCTCCTTCGAACTGCAGGGCATTCATGCCCATGACGTGTCGATGGTGATCGATAGGCAAGGCGTTGCTGTCCGCGCCGGTACCCATTGCGCCCAGCCGCTGTTGAAACGCTTCGGCGTAACTTCCACATGCAGGGCATCGTTCGGCATGTATAATACCAGGGCCGAAGTCGACGCTTTGGCCGATGCGCTCGAAAAAGCGCGAAAGTTCTTCGGATGACGATCATGGATGATGCAGGCCGCACCGCTGAGACCGCTTCGGAAACGACCGCCAACGGTCTGGTTTCCGCCTCGGCCATTCCCGCCGACGAACTGGCGCGGCTCACCGACGACATCGTCTCGGCGCTGAAGACGGTCTACGACCCGGAAATCCCGGCCGACATCTACGAGCTCGGCCTGATCTACAAGATCGACATCGAGGACGACCGCTCGGTCAAGATCGACATGACGCTGACCGCGCCCGGCTGTCCGGTGGCCGGCGAAATGCCGGGCTGGGTGGAAAACGCCGTCGGCGCCGTCGAAGGCGTGTCCGGCGTCGAGGTCAACATGACCTTCGATCCGCCCTGGTCGCCCGACCGCATGTCGGAAGAGGCGCAAGTGGCGGTGGGCTGGTACTAGCACCGGATATGACAAAGATTGGCGTACTTGCGCCAGGCAGAAAATTTCACCATTTTAGGTGAGGAATCATTCGGCAGGCCTTGAACCTGCACGCAATGGAGAAAGAAAAGATGGGACGCTTTGCCGTCATCACGATGACCGAAAAGGCTGCCGACCGGGTGCGCGAGATCGTCGCGACCCGTGAGAATGCGCATGGGATTCGCCTTGGCATCAAGAAGGGCGGCTGCGCCGGCATGGAATATACGGTCGACCTGGTGACCGAACCCAACACCAAGGACGACCATATCGAGCGCGACGGCGCCCATGTCTATGTCGCGCCCGAGGCCGCGCTTTTCCTGTTCGGCACCGAGATGGATTTCGAGCAGACGACGCTACGCACCGGCTTCACCTTCCGCAACCCGAACCAGAGCTCTGCCTGCGGCTGCGGCGAATCGGTTGAGCTCAAGCCGGCTGATCTGAAGGCCTTGGCCGAAGCGCGCGCGTCGGCCTGATCTTCCCATCTCCCCCGTCACGGGGCGAAGGTGTCCCCAACGGCCGGAGGCGGGGCAGAGCCGGTCGCTGAT
>NZ_JAMYLP010000062.1:0-33949 GCF_040318085.1 Mesorhizobium sp. M1322 | reverse complement strand
CCCCCCCCGCCCCCGCCCCCCGACCCGTCGCCGCGCACCACCCCACTAGACACACCCCCTACGGCCCTACTCCCCTACTGCCCGACTCCCCTACTCCCCTACTCCCCTAATGCCCTACTCCCCTACTCCCCTACTCCCCTACTCCCCTAGCAAAGGCAGCACGACCCCATGACGTCAGGCCCGGAATTCCCGGACGATTTTTGCGCCGCGCTGGGCAGCCTCTTCCTGTGGCGGCGGGACGTCAGGCGATTCAAGCCGACACCGCTCCCCGAAGGCCCTCTGGAGCGGCTGCTTGAGGTCGCCAGCATTGCGCCCTCGGTCGGGCTCAGCCAACCCTGGCGTTTCGTCATCGTCGAGAGTGCTCAGTGCCGCGCCGCCGTCAGGGCATGTTTTGAGCGCTGCAATGCGGAGGCGCTCGCATCGTTAGGCGGCGAACGCGCCGCGCTCTATGCACGCCTGAAGCTCGCCGGCCTGAACGAAGCCCCCTGCCAATTCGCGGTTTTCGCCGACCGCGCGACAGAACAGGGGCATGGGCTCGGCCGCCTGACCATGCCGGCGACCATCGAATATTCGGCGGTGATGGCGATCCACACCTTTTGGCTGGCGGCGCGCGCGGAAGGAATAGGCATGGGCTGGGTCTCGATCCTCGATCCGGCCGAAATGGCGACGATCCTGGACGCGCCGCCGGAGTGGACGCTGATCGGTTACTTCTGCGTCGGCTATCCGAGCGAGAACCACAGCGTGCCGGAACTGGAACGGGAAGGCTGGGAAGTCCGGCGCGCTTCGATCGTGATAAGGCGGTAGTGCAACGGCGGCGCTGCCAGTCTTTGCGAGGAAGAATGGATATCATTGATGTTTCGCCAATCGCCGGCGTTGCCGACAAGGCACCATGGCGAAGCCAGCCGTGACGGCCTTGATCTGAGGAAGGCACAAAATGTTTCGCTACGACGTGCAGGCCGAGATCTAGGTCTATCCAGGCAAGGGTGGCTGGCATTTCGTGACGCTGCCGCCGGAGCTTGGGGCACAGATCAAGACGGCGATGGCGGGGATGGCACGGCCCTGGGGCTCGCTTGGCGTGGAAGCCGTCATCGGCCAGACCAGATGGCGGACATCGCTGTTTCCCGACAAGAAATCCGGCAGCCTGCTGTTGCCGATCAAGACGGCAGTGCGGGTCCGCGAAGGCCGCCGGGCTGGCGACACGGCCAAGCTGACGATCGAGATGCAGTTATGACAACATTGGTTCGGGCCGACGGCGATGCGCCATCCGGCGCAGAAATGAGCGCCGCGCCAGCCTCCCCTTGGCAAGCCGGCGGTCGGCTTGTATAGAGCCCGCCACCCTCAATTCCACTCTCCATCACAAGGACGATCCCATGGCGCTCGAACGCACCTTTTCCATGATCAAGCCGGACGCGACCCGGCGCAATCTCACCGGCGCCATCACCAGGATACTGGAAGATGCCGGCCTGCGCGTCATCGCTTCGCGCCGGGTGTGGATGAGCCGCCGCGAGGCGGAAGGTTTTTATGCCGTTCACAAGGATCGTCCCTTCTTCGGCGAGCTGGTGGAGTTCATGTCCTCGGCGCCGACTGTCGTGCAGGTGCTGGAAGGCGAGAACGCTATCGCCAGGAACCGCGAAGTGATGGGCGCGACCAACCCGGCCAACGCCGCCGAAGGCACCATCCGCAAGGTACATGCGCTGTCGATCGGCGAGAATTCCGTGCACGGCTCCGACGCGCCGGAGACCGCCGCGCAGGAGATCAAATACTGGTTCTCGGACACCGAGATCGTCGGCTAAGCCGATAGTTCATCACCACGTGATATTTAAAAAAGGCCGGCGCAATGCTGGCCTTTTTTGTTGCGGCAATCCTGCTCCGGACGCCGAACGCCGGCAACCGACCGAACAGAGCAGGGCCGCTGCCAGCTTCTCGCTCGACATCACCATCTTCTCCCCTGATGGGCAGCGGATCGACCTGGTGGGCCAGGCCCAAGGCGATCACAAAGTCGTGTTCCAAAAAAATGTAACACAGCGAGCCTCGGGACCGAACTGACCGATGCGCGCTTGAGGAACGGCGCGCGCAACAACCCAACCGGAGGTGAAATCATGTCAACAAGATCAACCGTGAGCGCGGCCTTTCTGGCCGGCGCCGTTGCCACGGCTCTTGCTTCTTTTGCGACGGCCGCGCCGCTGTCCGAGGCAGAGGTCAAGGCGGCGACGGATGCCGGCAAAGAGAAGTGCTTTGGCGTCGCCCTGAAGGGGCAGAACGACTGCGCAGCAGGACCTGGCACCACCTGCCAAGGCACCTCGACTGTCGATTACCAAGGCAACGCCTGGAAGTTTGTCGACGGCGGCACCTGCACGACGATGGACCTGCCCGGCGACCGCAAGGGCTCGCCCACGGCGCTGAGCCGCGACATCCCGTCGTAAGCAATGCAACCCGCCCGGAAAGCGGAGAGGAAGATGAATGGAATGGTCCCAGCATCCCGCCTGTCGAAAATCTCGCGCTTTCCGGCACACCCGGTCGCCGGCCTTGCCGGCGCCAGTTTCAAGCACGAACACCTACCCGCGATCCTCGGCGATGACCCAAAGGGCGGTTTCTTCGAGGTCCACGCCGAAAACTATATGGGCGCCGGCGGCCCGCCACATGATGCGCTGACCAAGATCCGCCGCGATTATCCCGTTTCACTGCACGGGGTGTGCATGTCGATTGGCGGACCGCGACCGCCGCTATGAGCCGGCGCTCGTTTCCGAGCATCTCGCCTGGTCGACCCACGACACCACCTATTACAACGACCTGCTTCCCCTGCCCTATACGCCGGCAACGGTTTCGTGCGTGGCGGATCACATCGACGAAGTGCAAGGCGCGATCGGCCGCCCGATCCTGATCGAGAACCCCTCGACCTACGTCCTGTTCCCGGAATCGACGATGAGCGAGACAGATTTCATCCGCGCGCTGGTGCGGCGTACCGGTTGCGGCCTGCTGCTCGACGTCAACAACGTCTTCGTTTCGGCCACCAATCACGGCTATTCAGCCCTTTCCTACCTCGCGGATTTCCCGCTCGATCATGTCGGCGAAATCCATCTGGCCGGGCACGCCGAGCAGGAGGATGATGAGGGCGACCTGCTGCTCATCGACAGCCATGACGGCCCGGTCGCCGACGCAGTCTGGAAGCTTTTCGATATCGTCATCGGCCGATGTGGGCCGCTACCGACGCTGATCGAATGGGACAGCGCCATTCCCGACTGGCCGGTGCTCAAGGCAGAGGCGGCCGCCGCCCAAGCGATCCTCGACCGTCATGCCGACAGCGATCATACGTTCGGAAAAGCCCATGCCGCAAGATGAGTTCCAGTCGTGTGACCTCGGCCGCCGGTTCGACTATGCCGCGGCATTCACTGCCGGTTTGCTCGATCCTGACCGAACTCCGCCTGACGTTGTCTCGGGGCCGAACGGGAAAGCTGCGGTCAAGCGATATGCCGTCTATCGCAATAACGTCACGGTCAGCCTGATCGATGCGCTGGCCGCCAGCTTTCCAGCGACGCTGCGCATCACCGGCCCGGACTTCTTCCGCGCAATGGCGCGCTTTCATGTTCGCGAAACACCGCCCACCTCGCCGCTTCTATTCGAATACGGCCGCGACTTTCCCGATTTCATCGAGCGCTACGAATACGCGCAGTCGATGCCGTGGCTGGCCGACGTGGCGCGCATGGAACGGGCCTGGCTCGACGCCTATCATGCCGCCGACGCGAAACCGTTGGCTTCCCGAGCACTGGCGGCGATCCCGCCCGAACGGCTGGCCGATACCGTGTTCGTGCCGCACCCGGCAACGCGCGCCATACGCTCGCGCTATCCGGTCGTCACGATCTTCGCGACAAACCGGAGCGACGGTCCCGTCGGGCGGATCGACGCAAGCGGCCGTGAAGATGCGCTGATCACGCGACCCGGCCTCGAAGTCTATGTTCTCCATCTGCCGCCCGGCAGCGCGGTTTTTCTGGATCGCCTCATGGCGGGTGAGCCGCTCGGCGCGGCGGCCGCGGCAGCGTCTGCGGAGCGGGCCGAATTCGACCTTTCCGCCAACATTGCCGACCTGCTGCAAGCAGGTGCCTTCACAGCGGCACACCAGCGAGGATGAGCATGACGAATCATGGGCAGAACGCCAGCACCGAGCCGCGAGGGATCGCCGCCCTCGTCGAGAGGGTGAATGCCGCCCTTCGCACGAGTGCCACACCGTCGCTGATGCAGCTCGTCCTGCGCTGCGCACTCGCCGTCCCGTTCTGGCGGTCCGGCGTCAACAAATGGGACGGTTTTTTGCAGTTGAACGATGTCGCCGTGCTGCTTTTCACCTCGGAGCTCACGCTGCATCTGCCCGGCGGCCCTTACGATTTTCCCGCACCTGGCCTGGTGGCGTTCGTCTCAGGATCGGCGGAAATCCTGCTGCCAATTCTTCTTGTTCTCGGCCTGGCGACACGACTGGCGGCATTCGGGCTGCTCGTGATGACGCTGGTCATACAACTCACCGTGCCGGACGGCTGGCCGCTGCACATCACCTGGGCGGCGATGGCGCTCGGCATCATGGCGTGGGGACCCGGCCGGATTGCGCTCGATCACTGGATCGGCACTGACAAGGGCTGATCGGGGGCTGACGGGTTCCACCCCTGCGGCGGTGACGCGAAGCATCAATTTCGTTTCGGCACACCCTCCTCCCAGCGGCTTGCGGCCTCGTCGTCGGCTTCCTTGGCATCGACCCAGCCACCTTGCGAGCCGTCGGTATGGTGTTCCTTCTTCCAGAACGGCGCGCGCGATTTCAGGTAATCCATCAGGAAGTTCGCCGCCTCGAACGCCGCCTGTCGGTGCGCGGAGGCTGCGACCACCAGCACGATGTTCTCGCCGGGCGCGATCCTGCCATGGCGATGGATGGCGGTGAGGCCCTGCAGGGGCCAGCGGCCGACCGCCTCGGCGGCGATGCGGCCGATCTCGGCCTCAGCCATGCCTGGATAATGTTCGAGTTCGAGTGCCGCGAGCCTGCCTGCCTCATCGCGGCAGAGGCCCGAGAAAGTCACGATAGCGCCGATGTCGGCGCGGCCTTGCGTCATCTCGGCGATCTCGGCGGCGATATCGAAATCCTCCGCCTGGATGCGCACCGTCGGCACCACCGCGCCGGGCATTTCAGCCACCCGTCATCGGCGGGAACAGCGCGATCTCGCGCGCACCTGATATCTTCTCGCAGTGCTCGACGTGTTCCTGGTTGATGGCGACGCGGATCACATCGGGATATTGCAGCGCGTGCTCGTACTCCTCGCCGCGCGATTTCAGCCAGCGCAGCAGGTCGGCCACGGTCTCGATGCCGGCGGGCAATTCGACATCCTCTTCCAGCTTGCCGATCCGCTCGCGCACCCAGGCGAAATAAATGAGCCGCGTCGACATCCTACTCGTCCATGATGTGCTTGAGACCGGCGCGGAAATAATCGTAGCCGGTGTAGAGCGTGACCAAGGCGGCGATCCACAACAGCACGAGCCCGGTCTGCGTGGTCAGCGGGAAGATCTTGTCGCCAGCAGGTCCCGCGAGCAGAAAGGCGATGGCGATCATCTGGATGGTGGTCTTCCACTTTGCCAGCTGCGTCACCGGTACCGAGACCTTCAGCGCCGCCAGATATTCGCGCAGGCCCGAGACCAGGATTTCGCGGCACAGGATGATGATCGCCGCCCACAGCGACCAGCCGGCGATGCCGGCATGCCTATCGGTGTCGGCCGCCAGCAGCAGCAGGCACGTGGCGACCAGCAACTTGTCGGCGATCGGATCGAGCATCTTGCCGATATTCGAGGTCTGCTGCCAGGCGCGCGCCAGATAGCCGTCGAAATAGTCGGTGATCGAGGCCAGCAGGAAAATGATCAGCGCCGACCAGCGGGCGAAGTCGCTCGACTTCAGATGGCCTTCGAGAAAAAAACACAGCACAACCAGCGGCACCGCGAGGATGCGGGCATAGGTGAGCATGTTGGGCAGGTTGAATGCGCGCTGGGCCATATTTTTGGGAACTCTTTCTGCCTGCCTACTCAAATCAGAAGCGAATGTGGGGGGTCAACAGGCGATAGTCGATGGACCAACCGAAAATAGCCGAATCCATCAGCTCTCGTGAAAATGGTTGTAGACCAGCTTCGCCACCTGCTCGGAAATGCCGTCGACCTTGACCAAATCCTCGATCGCGGCGCGGCTGACCGCCTTGGCGGTGCCGAAATGCATGAGCAGCGCGCGCTTGCGGCCCGGGCCGATGCCGCTGATCTCGTCGAGCGGGCTCTTGACCATTTCCTTCTTGCGGCGGGCGCGGTGCGAGCCGATGGCGAAACGGTGGACCTCGTCACGCAGCCGCTGGACGAAATAGAGCACGGGGTCGCGTACGGGGAGCGAAAATGGTGGCTTGCCCGGCACGAAGAAGCGTTCGCGGCCGGCGTCGCGGTCCTGGCCCTTGGCGATGCCGATGGCCTGGACACGGTCTTCGATGCCGAGATCGGCGAGGATCTTGCGCACTGCCGTCATCTGGCCCTGGCCGCCGTCGATGAGGATGACGTCTGGCCAGGCCGGGAAGCCGCCCGCATCCTCGATATCGTCGCCCTGTTCGGCCAGAGTGTCGTCCGCCGCCTGTTCGCTCTGCGGCACATCGCCATGTTCCTTCAGCAGCCGGGAAAAACGCCGCTCCATCACCTCGCGCATCATGCCGAAATCGTCTCCCGGCGTGATCTCGGTCGAGCGGATGTTGAATTTCCGGTACTGGTTCTTCACGAAGCCTTCCGGCCCGGCGACGACCATGGCGCCGACGGCGTTGGTGCCCATGATGTGAGAGTTGTCATAGACCTCGATGCGCACCGGCTGTTTCTTCAGGCCGAAGGTCTCGGCGAAGCCGGCGAGCAGTCGCCCCTGCGTCGAGGTCTCGGCCAGCCGGCGGCCGAGCGCCTCGCGGGCGTTCTGCAGTGCGTTGTCGGTCAAATCCTTCTTCTCGCCGCGCTGCGGCACCGAGATCGCCACCTTGCGACCCGCGCGGGTGGAGAGCGCCTCCGCCAGCAATTCCTGGTCCTCGACGCCATGCGACAACAGGATGGTGCGCGGCGTCGGCTTGTCGTCATAGAATTGCGCCAGGAACGAGCCCAGCACCTCGGCCGCCTCCATCGCCGGATCGGCCTTGGGGAAATAGGCGCGGTTCCCCCAATTCTGGCCGGTGCGGAAGAAGAACACCTGGATGCAGACCTGGCCGCCTTCCTGATGGATGGCGAAGACGTCGGCCTCGTCGACGGTCTGCGGGTTGATGCCCTGATGGCTCTGCACATGCGACAGCGCCGCCAGTCGGTCGCGATAGACGGCGGCGCGCTCGAAATCGAGGTTTTCCGCGGCCTGCTGCATGGCGGCGGAGATGTCGGTCTTCACCTTCTGGCTGCGGCCAGACAAGAAGTCCTTCGCCTCGGCGACCAGCTTGGCATAGTCGCCATGCGAGATTTCGCCGGTGCACGGGCCGGCGCAGCGCTTGATCTGGAACAGCAGGCACGGCCGCGTGCGGTTCTCGTAGAAGGAGTTGGTGCAGCTCCTGAGCAGGAAGGCGCGCTGCAGCGAATTGATGGTGCGGCCGACGGCACCGGCCGAGGCGAAGGGGCCGAAATAGTCGCCCTTGCGCGAGCGCGCGCCGCGATGTTTATAGATGCCGGGCGAGACATGATCGCCGGTCAACAGGATGTAGGGGAACGACTTGTCGTCCCGCATCAGCACATTGAATCGCGGCCGCAACCGCTTGATAAGGTTGGCTTCCAGCAGCAGCGCTTCGATCTCGGTGCGGGTAACGACGAACTCCATCGTCGCCGTCTCGCGCACCATGCGGCCGATGCGGCTGGTGTGGAAACGGCCTTGCGCGTAATTGGTCACCCGCTTCTTCAGGCTGCGCGCCTTGCCGACATAGAGCACGTCGCCTGCGGCATTCATCATGCGATAGACGCCAGGCGCGTTGGGCAGCCGTTTGACCAGCGTCTGGATGACTTTGGCGCCGACCATGCCGTCCGCATCGCCGGCATGCGGCGTCCAATCGATGGCCGTGAAGGCGACGTCAGGGCCACTGGCACGGGGAACTGACGGATCGACGATCTCCTCCGCCGCCTCGTCCTCGAGGTCGACATCGGGGGGCAGGTCGTCGGCGGCGCCTCGTTTGTGTTTCTGGTCCATGGGACTCATTCGACAATGCCTGTCACATCCGGCGTCTGCCACGCAAGGTGCTGGCCGCCGTCGAGCGCGATCATCTGGCCGGTGACCGAGCGCGCGCCCCAGAGATAGCGGATGGTGGCGCCGAATTCAGGCAATTCCGGGCCGCGCTTCAGAATCAAGCCGTCGACCTGCTCGGCAAAATCGCTGTCGTCCTGGCGCGCGCTCTTCAGCGTCGGGCCGGGGCCGATGGCATTGACGCGAATGCGAGGTGCCAGCGCCTGCGCCATCATCTGCGTCGCTGTCCACAATGTCGATTTCGACAGCGCATAGGAGAAATAGCGTGGCGTCGGGCGCCAGACGCGCTGGTCGATCATATTGACGATCAGCCCTTCCTGGCCTTCCGGCAGCGCGCGGGCGAATTCTTGCGCCAAAAGTGCCGGCGCCTTCACATGGATGGTGAAGTGACGGTCCCAGGCAAGCCAGTCGAAATCCTGAACCGTGTCGTCGACGAACAGCGAGGCATTGTTGACCAGCAGTGTAACAGGCCCGAGCGCGGCTTCGGCGCGGCCGACCAAGTCGCCGACCGCGGCCATGTCGGTCAGGTCGGCGGCGACCACAGCGGCGCGGCCTTCCTGGCCAAAATGGCCGCCGTTGATCCGCGCGGCCAACGCTTCGGCCTCGGCCCGCGAGCGGTTGCAATGGATGGCGACAGCAAAGCCGTTCGCGGCAAGATCCTCGACGATCGCCTTGCCGATCCGCTTGCCCCCGCCTGTCACCAGCGCCGTTCCAGCGGCCTTGCTCATCCTGTCAATCCTCAATGGGCTTCGATTTCAGCCGGTCGGTGAAATATGGCCGGCCAAGCGTTAAATGCCGTTCGGACCTTGGGCAGCATTGTGGCAAAGCGGCCGGATCGATCTTTCGACTGTGGCCGGGACTCGGCCGTCAGACCGCAATATAGGGCTCCGGACCCCTTGCTCCAAGCGGTGTTCAGCGCGGCACGGCAAAGCCTCCTGACACTATCTGTTGCGCAGATACAACGTCAAAGTTCGGCCTCATTCGTGCCCGGTAATGACCCAAGTTCAGGTTCGCTTCAGCCGCATTTCGACACGACATTCGGAACCGTTGAGCGCCAGACCCGTTTATCCCCCCGGCGGGTTGAGGGCGCTTGTGAAAAGCAAGCCTGTGCCTGTGGCTTAAGGAGTAAAGAACAATGCAAGCCAATCTTAAATTTGCGCGACCGCTGGCGGTGGCGCTCGGGCTCTTCGCCCTCGGCGGAACCGCCTATGCTGCTGACGTCATCTCGGAAGAGCCGCCCGCACCCGCCCCGATCGCCGAACTTCCGGTCGCTTCCTGGGCCGGTCCCTATGCCGGTGTGAGCGTCGGCTACGGCTTCAGCGGTCATTCCGATGCCGACGATTTCGGCGTTGACTGCTACACCGATGGATTCGTCGGCGGCGTCTTCGGCGGCTACCAGTGGCAGCAGGAGAACTTCGTGTACGGTGCTGAAGCCGATATCGGCTATAGCGGCATCGAGGGCGACGATGGTGGCGTCGAGGCCAAGGGCGGCTTCGAAGGCTCGCTGCGCGCCCGCCTCGGCTACGCCGTCACCCCGGAGATCCTGCTCTACGGCACCGCCGGTGGCGCGCTCAAGAACCAGGAAATCGAAGCCGCTGGCTCGAGCGACGAAAACACCATGCTCGGCTGGACGGCCGGCGTCGGTACCGACATCAAGATCACCGACAATGTGTTCGGCCGTGTTGAGTATCGCTACACCGACTTCGGCGACAAGGACTTCGACGGTATCGGCAAGGTCAAGTCGACCGACAACCGCGTCACCTTCGGCGTCGGTATGAAGTTCTAAAATCGTCCAAGCCACGACACGAAAAAGCCGGGCCTCGTGCCCGGCTTTTTTTATCTTTTCTCTGGCTGGGCGCCAGCCAGCTCACGCCGGGACGCAGGGTTTCAGCTCCGGAAACTTCTCGTCGAAGCGCGCTGCCCAGCGGACCAGCCTGCTGCGGCCCTTTTCCCATTTTCCGGCAAAGCGCAGCGAGAGATAACCAAGGCAGGCGCGCAGCGCGAGCTGGCCGGCGGTGATTTTCTTCGGCAGCTTTGGCGGATTGGCGTTGAGCAGATCGAGCGCGCTGGTTATCTTCGCCCATTGGCGGTCGAGCCAAGGCTGGTAGACCATGTCTTCGGAGCGCGTGCGCCGCTCATAGACCATCGACAGCGCGCAGTCGCAGATGCCGTCGGCCAGCGCCTCTAGCACTTCCGCCTCGAGGCGCTTGTCGGCATTGCGCGGGAACAGCGCGTTCTTCGACATGCGGTTGAGATGCTGGGTAATGGCGCGGCTGTCGTGGATCGAGCGGCCGTCGTCGAGCACCAGCACCGGAATCTTGCCGAGCGGATTGGCGTCGATCAGCTCGGCCGGCTTGTCTTCGGTTTTTATCGGCACGAGATCGATTGCGATCCCGGCATAAAGCGCGGCCATGCGCACCTTGGAACTGTAGGGGGACGTGGAGGCGTAGAGCAGTCGGGGCATGATCAGGTTCCTGGTTGCCGGCTACAGTGCCGCGCATCCTATTGGGCGCGCAAGGACGCCGTAGCGCTTTGATTTTTGTGCACTGTTGACTGGACATGCCGGCATGATCAACAGCCACAGGCGGAAAAACCGGGCGCCACGGCGAACGACCGTTTCCGCCGCGATCTTAAGGCAATGAGCTGCGGCAGTTGCAGCCCAAGAGAATCTGGAACAGATCAGACAGATCCGAACTAGCCAACCCGGTCTTGCACCGAGAATTTCTCCGGGCACAGAGAAATGCCCACCGGACTTCGCCGTACGGCGAAGTCCTGGGAGCTGCGAAAAGCTGTCTTCCTTCCGCCTCTATTCTTGCCCGAGCACTGACCCTGCGAGCGAGGCGCCTTGTCCGGCACCCGCCCTCGACGGTCTTCAGAACTGTCCTCCGCGAGCGAAGAAACGCGATTACTTTTTGGCCTTCGCCTTCGCAGGCGCTGCCTTCGCCTTCGGCTTGGCCGCCGGCGCTGCTTTCTTCACTGCTACCGAAGACTTCGCTGCCGCCGCTTTCTTTGCCGGCGCAGCCTTCTTGGCCGGTGCAGTCTTGGCAGGCGCTGCTTTCTTCGCTGCCGGCTTCGCCGCGGCCTTCGCGGCCGGTTTCTTGGCCGGCGCTGCTTTGGCCTTGGCTGGTGCTGCTTTCTTCACTGCCGGTTTTGCCGCGGCTTTCGCGGCCGGCTTCTTGGCCGGCGCTGCTTTTGCCTTGACCGCGGCTGCCTTCGGCTTGGCAGCAGGTGCTGCTTTCTTCACAGCGGCTGCGGCCTTTGCCGCCACCGCTTTTACTGGTGCTTTCTTTGCCGGTGCCTTCTTTGCCGGTGACTTGGATGCCGGCGCTTTGGATGACTGTTTAGCCATATCATGCCCCTTAGTTGTGCCGACGGCCGTTAATGACCCGGCGCGTAATGCATATCTGACTCGCGCTTGTCTAGCCAGCGAAGCATTAGCATGATTTTTTCAGTTTAAGTTTTGGTTACAGGCGACACACGCTCATGCTGATTTCGCAAAATGCCGTTGCTGCTCTTCGATCTTTGCCGACGGTTTGCGACAGACATTGTGCGCGCTTTGCCGTACCAATCTTGCTGCGAAGCGCTGAAGGTTAGCAAGCGTTTTGCTCGTTGATCATCGACCGGCAACACCATGATGCGGCTGCTTCAACGATCTCATCGTCTTGTCAACCGGACGATCTACACAAGCTGCAAAAGCAAAATGCGGCCCGCTCTGCGCCAGGACCTTGCCTGCGTTCGAGAGGGGCGATTTTTTGCTAAGGTTGACAGATTACTCTATTTAGCAGAGTATTCTGCAGTATGCGGGAGAAGCGCATGTCATTCGCGCAAGATCAAGCGGCGCGGTCCCAGATCAGTGAGACTGAACGCCGGACATCACAGCAGGCCCGATGATGGCTGCCGACGAAATCATCCACCAGAGTGTGCGTCTCAGGATCATGGCCACGCTGAATTCTCTGGAAAGGCGCAAAGCGCTGGAATTCACCCGATTGAAGGCCATCGTCAATGCCACCGACGGCAATCTCGGCGCTCATATCGATACGCTTGCCAACGCGGGATATGTCGATGTCGAAAAGCTGTTTGTCGGACGCCGGCCGCAAACGCGGGTCAAGGCGACGTCAATCGGACGGCGCGCCTTTCGCGGTCACGCCGCCTTCCTTCGCGCCATCCTCGATGAGGCGGAGCAGCCCGGCAAACGCGTTCAGCGCAGGACGCGGCAGCGGCCGTTGTAGACCATCCAGCGGTCGAAGCCCGCGACGCAGAATTCGACATTATCGCCGATCGAGGCAAAGCCCTGCCCTTCCTCGATCAGATACCAGATGGTGCGGGCGTGGCCGTCGGACAAGCTGACGGTGGCGCCGCAATAGCGACGGCCGATCGGCCAGGTCTCGTTGGCTGGCAGATAGCGGTGCTGGTGGATCCGCTGGAAATCGGTGATCTCGACATCGGGCAGGTTCGGCACGTGGCGCACCTGGTAGGAGAATCGGCTGGTGATCTTGTTCAGCACCCAGGCCTCACCGCAAACGCCGCTGTCTTCGTCGACATAGACGGCAAGGTCGGCAGCCTTTGCTGCCTGGGTGACAGCGAGGGACGTGCCGAGCGGCGTGCAAAGGGCGATCAGTGCGGCAAGGGCGGATTGGGCGAAGCGAGTCATGGCAGCCTCTTATGGTCGATTGCGCGCACTGTGCGGATTCGCTTGCGCGCGGTCAAGCGGTTGTAGAGACGATGGTTTCTTAGTTTGAAATCGCCTTCAGCCAGGACAGGCGCGCGGACACCTCTGCCGCCCTACGCCGCCAGCCATTCCAGCGTCCAGTGCGCCGGTTTTTCGACGACCAGCAATTTGTGCAAGGCCGGCAGCAGCGTGCGCAGCTCGCGCTCCAGCGTGAACGGCGGGTTGACCACCACCATCCCGCTGCCGTCGAGGCTGGGCTCGGCCGATGGCGGCCTGATCTCGAAGCCGATGTCGAGCAGCTTCGGCACGCCTGACTGCACCAGCGCTTTCCGGAAAGCGGCGACCGCCTTGCGGTCCTTTACCGGATACCAAAGCGCATAGATGCCGCTCGGCCAGCGCTTGTGGGCTTTCCGCAGCCCGTCGACCAGGCGGTCGAATTCACCCTCCTCCTCGAACGGCGGATCGACCAGCACGAGGCCGCGCTTTTCCTTCGGCGGCAGATGCGCGCCGAGCGCCAGCCAGCCATCGAGTTCGATCACCCGGGTCTGGAAATCGCCTTGGAATAGCGCTCTCAGCTTCGCGGCATCCTGGCGATGCAACTCGATCGCCGACAGCCGGTCCTGCTTGCGCATGAGATAACGCGCGATCAGCGGCGAGCCCGGATATTTTTTCACGCCGTCTTCAGGATTGAGCGAACGGACGGCTTCCAGATAAGGCGCCAGAAGTGCTGCCGCCGGCGCGTCCATTGCGGCATCGACAAGCCGGCCGATGCCGCCTTGCCATTCGCCGGTCTTTTGGGCTTCAGTCGACGACAGGTCGTAGCGGCCGATCCCCGCATGGGTGTCGATGACGCGAAACGCCTTGTCCTTCTGCTTCAGATATTCGACGAGCCGGCTCAGCACGACATGCTTGACGACATCGGCGAAGTTTCCGGCGTGATAGGCGTGGCGGTAGTTCATGCGATACTCAATTCGACGACCCGCCCCTGCCCCAGCGCGGCGGTGGCGGCTGCGAATTCGGATTTTGCGGCCGGCCGCCGCCACCGAAACGCAACGCCAGCACCAGCCCGATCAAGCCGACTGCCATCAACGAGAAGCCGACCGGCTGCGCCCGTTGATCGACCTCGCCAACGCCGGAGCGCAGCACGAGATCCACCGCCCGCATCTCGATGCCTTCGGCGTCGCCGGGGCCGACGGTGAAGATGTAGGGGCCAGGGCTGACCGTCGGGATCAGGCCTGCTTCGTCGCGAAAGGTCTTGTCCGGCAGCTGCGGGCTGACCTGGCGCGGATTTTCCGAATGGTTGAATTGCAGCGTCGAGGCGAGCACCGTCCTGCCGCCGGTGGCGGCGGTCAGCGTCAGCACGGTGCGCTGTTGCGAGACGACGATACGTTCGGCCCTCGCGGTGAGGTCGACCAGCACCCGCACCGGCGCGTCGCGAGCGGCCAGCGGTACCGTCACCGGCTTGAACCGGCCCTGCTCATAGACCCGCCAGGTGCCGATCTCATGGCCGGAGAAATTGCTCATCGCCCAGGGATAGACGACGCCGATGCCGGTGCCGGCAAGCAGGATCAGAAAAAACAAAAAGCGCATGCGCTCGACTACCTTGCCCGGATATTAGCATTAGCGCCGCCGCGGGCGCGTTCCATTTCGTCCAAGAGCATGTCGAGGCCGAGCTCGAACGTCGTATCGAATTTGCCGGCGCCAAGATAGACAATAACATGGGGCCCAAAGGTAGGAACCGGTTTTGGGAAAATCCGAATGATCTGAGCGACCGATAAGGAGGATCAGCCCTTTCCCTTCTGGAGGCTCGCTGCGCGCTTTCCAGTCTCATCGAACAAATGCAGATGTTGCGGCGGGAAAGCCACCGTCACCGTCGGGCCGGCCGTCAGCGCCGCCCGGTCGAGCGTGAAGACGTTGAATGGCAGGCCATGCAGGCCGAGATGCAAGATGATGCCGAAGCCAGTCGGCTCGATCAGGTCGACCGTCGCCCTCAGGCTGCTCTCCGAGGCCGGCGACATCTCGACATGCTCCGGCCGGATGCCGAGCGTCACCGCCGCGCCTTCCTCCAGTTGATAACCGGACGAAAGCGCAATCAGCGTTCCGTCAGGCAATCGTGCGCCGGCCGTGCCTGCGCCGACCTCATAGCGTGCCGACAGAAAATTCATGGCCGGCGATCCGATGAAGCCGGCGACAAACAGGTTGGCTGGGCGGTCGTAAAGCTCCAGCGGGCTGCCGACCTGCTGCACCACGCCCTGATGCATGGCGACGATCCGGTCGGCCAGTGTCATCGCCTCGATCTGGTCGTGGGTGACATAGATCGAAGTCGCGCCGAGATCGCGGTGCAGCTTCTTGATCTCTGCCCGCATCTGCTCGCGCAAGCGCGCGTCGAGATTGGACAGCGGCTCGTCGAACAGGAACGCCTTGGGCTGTCGCACGATCGCGCGGCCCATCGCGACGCGCTGGCGCTGACCGCCCGACAATGCTTTCGGCCGCCGTGCAAGCAGCGGCTGCAGCTCAAGCTTCCGGGCGGCATTGCTGACAGCGGCCGTGATCTTCTCGCGGGCAGCCTTCCGGATCCGCAAGCCATAGCTCATGTTCTCGGCGACGTTCATGTGCGGGTAGAGCGCGTAGGACTGGAACACCATGGCGATGTCGCGGTCCTTGGGTGCCCGCTCATTGACGCGCATGCCGTCGATCCGGATCTCGCCCTCGGTCACCTCCTCGAGCCCGGCGATCATGCGCAGCAGCGTGCTCTTGCCGCAGCCCGACGGCCCGACCAGCACCACGAACTCGCCGTTCTTTATCGACAAGTCGACGCCGTGCAGCACGGAAACGATGCCGAAGTTCTTGCGGACGTTACGGATGTCGATCGATGCCATGAAACCTCACTCAGCCCTTGACCGCGCCGGCCGTCAGGCCCTGGACCAGATAGCGCTGGATGAACAGGAAGAAGAGGCAGGCCGGGATCAGCGCCAGCACGCCGGCCGCCATCATCTGCCCGAAATCGACCGAAAACTTCGACACGAACGTGAGCAGACCGACCGGAAACGTGGCGGCGCTGTTGCCCGAGATCAGCATCAGCGCGAACAGCAATTCGCTCCATGCGGCGGTGAATACAAAGCCCAGCGTCGCCGCAATGCCCGGCAGCGTCAGCGGCAGCACGATCTGGCGAAACGCCATGAACTGCGTGGCGCCATCGATCTTGGCCGCCTCTTCCAGCTCCTTGGGAATACCGTCGAAGAACGACTGCATCAGGAATGTCGCAAAGGGGATGTTGAAGGCGGTGTAGACGATCACCAGCCCGGTCAGGCTGTTGGTCAGTCCGAGCGGCGAGAGCATCTTGAAGATCGGCGCGACCAGCATCACCAGGGGAAACATCTGGGTGAGCAGCATCAGCGCGACCAGCCAGTATTTGCCGCGGAAGGTGAAGCGCGACAGCGCATAGCCGGAGAGAGACGCGAGCAGCGTCACGATCACGGCCGTCGCACCGGCAACGATCATGCTGTTCCTGAAGAAGACCGGGAATGCACTGTGGGCGAGCACGAAGCGGAAATGTTCGAAGCTCATCCGCGACGGCCACATCCGCACGCCCTCCGAATAGAGCAAGTCGTTCGGCGTCACCGATACTTTCAACAGCCAGAACAGCGGGAACAGCGCAAAGACCACGTAGCAGAGGATCGCCAGGCGGTGCAGCGCGGTGCCGAAGGTCGAATACCTGCTCATCTGGTCATCCCCGATCAGGCCCGATCCATCAGGACTTGCCGAAGCATGACGATCAGCATCGAATAAGCGAGCAGCAGGACGAGCAGCACCAGCGCAATGGCCGAGGCATAGCCGAAATCGAGCGCCCTGAAGGCCTGCGTGAAGATGTAGCTCGCGACGATCTGCGTACGGTCGGCAGGCCCGCCGCTGGTCATCACGATGATCAGGTCGGCGAAGTTCGAGATCCAGACGGTGCGCAACAGCACCGTGATCGCAATGGTCGGCGCAAGGAATGGCAACGTGATCGACGTGAACCGCCTGACCGCACCGGCGCCATCGATCGCCGCCGCCTCGTAGAGGTCGCGCGGGATGGCCTGGAGCGCGGCCAGCAGCGTGATGGCGAAGAAAGGAATGCCCCACCAGACGTTGGCGATGATCGGTCCCCACATGGCAAGCTGCGGATTGGAAAGGATGTTGGCCGGCTCACTCATGAGGCCGAGCGCATAAAGCCAATGCGGCAGCGGTCCGATAACAGGGTTGAACAGCCACGCCCAGTTGAGCCCGGTGAGGAAAGTCGGCACCGCCCAGGGCAGGAACACCAGCGCCTGCGCTATGGCGCGGCCGGCGAACGGCCGGTCGAGCAACAGCGCCAGGATCAGGCCGAATACGAATTGCAGAAAGACGGATGCGCCGGTCCACCACAGTGTGTTGCGCAGCGCGCGGTAGAAATTGTCGTCGTCATAAAGGGTGCGAAAATGATCGAGCCCGACATACCCGCCGGAGAAGGGGTTGAGCAAGTGCACGTCGCGGAAGGCGTAGGATAGGCCTAACACCAGCGGCGCCAGCATGATGGTGACGATCAGAATCAGCGCCGGGGCGGTATAAAGATATGGCTCGGCGTGGCGCGTGATCCGGTCGACCAGCGACCGGCGGCGCGATTCCGGGAGGCCGGCGGTGGCGTCAAAAACCATCAGCTAACGCTTTCGTTCCAATTGGCCATGGGGCGAGATCCATCGGAGCCACCCGTGATGGGCGGCTCCGATGCTCTAGGTCCGCCGTTTATTTCTTGGCCAGGTACTTCTGCTGTGCCTTGGTCAGATAGTCGGCCCACTGATTGGCCATCTCCTCTGGCGTGATATCGCCGAGCAGTGCCTGTTGACTGGTCTTGATGACCATCGAGTCCTTGAAGAAGGCGAACTCCTCGAGATAGGTCGGCATGACCGTCGGCACCGCATCCTTGTCCTCGAGTTCGGCGAACCAGCCCTTGAACTGCTCGCTCGCGTAGAAGGGATCCTTTTCGGCCGACTTGTGGACTGGCAGCGCTCCGGTGCGCTTGTTCCACTCGATATTGCCCTCGGGCCCTTCGAGCGTTTCGATCAGCTTCCAGGAGAGGTCCTTGTTCTGGCTGGCCGCCATCATCGACCACCCGGCGTAGCCGATGGTCGGGAACGTCTTGCCGCTCGGCCCTTTCGGCATGGTCGTGACGCCGTAGTCTTCCGGCTTCATCCGCTCGGCGATTGCGATCAGCGCGTCTGGATCCTGATCAAGCATCGCGCAGGTGCCGGTGTAGAAACCGGCGACGATTTCATTGAAACCCCAGTTGACGCTGTCCTTCGGCGCCAATCCCTTCTTGTAGAGATCGACGACCCAGGTCAGTCCCTTGACCCAGCCCTCGCTGTTCATCGTCGAGGTGCCGTCTTCATTGAAGAACTTGTTGGACCCGGCCATGGTTGCGCCGAACATGATCCAGCCGTTGAGGCCGCCCGGCCCGCCGCGCAGGCAATAGCCATATTTGCCCGGAAGCTTGGATACTTTTTCCGACGCCGCCACGAACTCGTCCATCGTCTTGGGCGGCTCGGTGACACCAGCCTCCTGGAACAGCTTCTTGTTGTAGAACATCGCCCGAAGATAGAAGCCGTAGGGCAGCATATAGGCGGTGTTGTTCACGTCGCGGCCGAGTTCGAGCGCGCGATCGGTGAGGCCCGAGGTGTGCTCCCATTTGGCAAGATAGGGTTCGAGGCTCTCGAGAAGGCCGTTGTTGGCATAGAGCGACAGCCAGGTGTCCGGCATCTCCATGACGTCGGGGATTTCGCCGGCGGACACCATGGTCGCGAATTTCTGGAACGCCTCGCCCCAGGGCAGCGAGATGACCTCGACCTTCGTGCCCGGATTGGCAGCCTCGAATTTGGAGACGATCGATTTCAGGGTTTCGGTGCGCTCGGGGCTGGTGATCACCTCTACGAGCTTCAGCGTCGTGTCGGCGAGTGCAGCACCCGACATCAGTACGGTGGCGAATGCGGCGATAAGAAGCTTCTTCATTTTCCGTTCCCTTCTTGTCTGGTTGCTTCAGGTCTTTTCTTCGGAAGCGGCGTCGATTGCCGTTTCCAGGTCACTCCACAGCGCCTCGGTTCCCTCGAGGCCGACATGGAGACGCACGGACCGCGGATGGACGCCGAACGCCATCGCGGAATTGGGTTGGGCCTTCTGCTGCAGCACGACCTCGCCGGGCACGATGAGGCTTTCGTGGCCGCCCCAGGACACGCCTAGCTTGAACAGCTTGAGGCGGTCGGCAAACGTCCGGATGTCGATGCCGTCGCGGAAGACAAATGAGAACAGGCCCGACGTGCCGGTGAGCCCCGCAGGAAGCAGGTTGGCCAACGCCGGATGGCAGACCTTCTCGACAATCGGATGATCCTGCAGGCGCCGTGCGATTTCGAGGCCGGAGGCCTGATGCGCGCGCATCCGGATCGGCAGTGTGCGCAAGCCGCGAATCAAGAGCCAGGCATCGAATGGCGACAGCTTGCCGCCGAGATATGGATAGGCTTCGCCACGAATACGGCCGATCAAGTCCTTCGAGCCCGCGACCACGCCGGCCACGACATCGCTGTGGCCACCCAGATACTTGGACGCGGAATGGACCACAACATCGACGCCGAGCGACAGCGGCCGCTGGAAGACCGGGCTGGCCCAGCTGTTGTCGATGATGGTCGGGATGCCGCGGGACTTTGCCAGCGCAGCGAGGGCACCGATGTCATGGGTTTCCATGACCCAGCTGGTCGGGCTTTCCATATAGAACAGCTTGGCGCCAGGCAGGGCGCTCGCGACAGCCGCTTCGTCGCGCCCGTCGACATAGGTCACCTCGATGCGCATGCGCGCGAGCAGCGTCCCAAACAGCCGGAACGCGTCCGGGTAGATATGCCTGACCGCGACGATGCGATCGCCCGGCTCGACGAAGCTCAGCACTGCCGACGAGATGGCGGACATGCCGCTTGCAAAACCGATCGCGTCCTCGGCGCCCTCCAGCTTTGCCAGCATTTCCTCGAACATGCGCACGGTCGGGTTCAGCCCGCGCGTGTAGGTTGGCCGCACCTTTTCGCCGCGGTATGTCTCGAGCATCTCGTCATAATTCGGGAAGGTGAAGAGCGAGGTCTGCACGATCGGCGGCACGACGGCATCGAAGGCGTTGCCCTCGTCATGCGCGGCGATCAGCGATGCCTGGTCGAAAAAATCGGAACCGTTCATTTCGACATTTCCTCGATATCCTCTTCCACGATCTCGAGGATCTTCAGCGTTTTTTCGCGCGCCCGCTCCGCGTCCCTGGCGACGATGGCATCGAACAGCTCGCGGTGATACGGGAACGATCGCCGCGCGAAATCCTGGCGGTCGAAAGGATGGTCCCAGAAGCGCTCGAACGCTTCGCGCATCTGCCCCAGGAGCTGCCGGAAAAGCGGATTGTGCGTGGCGTCGTAGACGGCCAGGTGAAAGGCCAGGTCTTCCGGACCCGACGTGCCGGTGGCGAGATGGACGCGCTCCATCTCGATGAGTTTTTCCTCGATCGTTCGCAGATCGTCGACTGTTCGCCGCCGCGCCGCGACCATGCTTGCCTCGGCCTCGACGCCGCGGCGTACCTCGAGGGTATGCAAGAGACCATCGCGCAGTTCTGCCGTATCGAGCGACAGCGGCAAATGGATTGTGCCGGCGGATATCGGTTTCAGCAGATAGGTGCCGCTGCCTTTGCGGGTCTCGGTGACGCCGAGCGCTTCGAAACGCCCCATCGCCTCGCGTATCGTCGAACGCCCCACGGAAAGCGCGGCCATTAATTCGCGTTCGGTCGGAAGCCGGTCACCGCTCTTCAGCGCGGCGCGCTCGACATAGTCGGCCAGCGCTCCCATGACCTGCTTGCCGCGGTCCAACGGCGGGAGCGTGGCGATTGCCACACGCGTGGCAGGTGCCCCGGGCAGTTCGCCGCGCGCTCGCATGGGCACCTACATCCAAAATTGGTCTGACATCTTAGCAGTTTTGCGCGTGACCGACCTTTCGTCAAGTGGCCTGGGCACTGCTCAGTTTGCCATTTCGGCTCACGACCCCGTGGGGAGCCTTAAATGTTGCCGCAAAGGCTTCTTCTGCGACGTTGCCCAATTAGACGCAAAACTGGGATTTTGCGGCAGTCGCTTTGCTACCGTTCAGCCTCATCCTGGAGTGAGGCCATCGAGCAGGAAGCCGAGGCCTTTCCGAAAAGCACCATCCCAATCGTTATCCAACAGCAGACGGGAGCGTTCGATTGTCGGGTAACGTTCGCTGAGACGTGTAAGGCGCTGTTGCGCGGCGGCCCTCTCGTCGTCCGACAAGTCGAAGCTCGCCCGGGTGATGGTGGCGCCCATCACATAGTTCCAGAGCGACCATATCGCGACGTTCAGATCTGCGTCCGCAACACCGGCTCTGGACAAGGTCTTGCTCAGCAGTTCTAGGCGACTGAGCATGTTCGGGCCGAGCGCCCGGCGCGGCAACAGCGATGCCGACCAAGGATGGCGCAGCATGCTGGCGCGCCAGTCTTCGAGCATATGAACGACCTCTCCGCGCCAGTCTTGAGACTCAACTGTTTGCGGCGGCCCGCGATATTCGAGCACCGAGTCGAGCGCCAGATCAAAGACATCCTCTTTGTTGTCGACGTGCCAATACAGGCTCATCACGCCCGAGCCGAGGCGATCGGCCAGTCGACGCATGGTCAATCCGTCGACTCCTTCACCGTCCAGCAGTTCCACCGCGGTCGTCACGATACGTTCCCGAGAGAGCGGCGGTTCACTGCGCGGCTCCGGCACGGGCTGGAGCCGCTCATTTATCCCTCGTTTGCTCCGGGCATCGCCCCGTTTGGCTGCCATCCGTCTTCCTCGCTGTTGAGAACGTCGATTTTGACCGGCAACGGGACGAATGTCGATCTTGAACGATTGACTCGTACCGCGTGCCATACGATGACTCGTACATCGCACGAGTCATCGTATGGGCGATGCGGTTAAAGTTCAATCATGCCGGCCGCGAGGGTACGTTGCTCGCGGTCCGCAAAGCCAAAAGAAAATCATGTCACGCGCAATTAAGCATCTGCTTATCGGAGGGCTAATTATCATGACCATGGGAGTTCCCACTGCGACGACAGCGAATAAGAATGATCTCAAGCTGACCATCGTCAATCCACAAAACCTCTCCGACCCGTCGCCGAATGGCTACAGCACGGCGGTGATCACGCCCCGCGGAGCCCGGGTGGCCTACATCTCCGGACAGGGCGGCCAAGACAGCACGGGAGCCTTGTCGCCCGACTTCGCTGTCCAGGTTGGGCAGGCCTACGCAAATTTGCGCACCGCCCTCGATGCGCTCGGTGCCAGGCCGGATCAGGTCGCCAAGCTCACGGTTTTCGTGGTCGATCACGATATATCCAAGCTTGAGGTGTTGACCAAGAACGTCAAGAAAATGTTCGGCGAGGTGCTGCCGGCGCAGACCCTGATTCCCGTTCCCAAGCTTGCAATTGACCCCATGCTCTTCGAGGTGGAGGCTGTCGTCATTCTGGATTAGTGATGCCGGTCGCCTTTCGCAAATATCCTAAGCTTCGCGAATGGTTCACCCTGTCCATCCAGGTTTGACTGTCGCAAATGTCTCTCGCAAAAATGGGTGTCTCGCGACCGATTTTTGCGATAGCCGCAAGGGCGCTCGCCACCCGAATGCGACGGTCATGCATGTGCGAATCGAGGAGCCGAATGTGATGACATTGGATGGTACACGTGCCTTGGTATTCGACGTTTTCGGCACTGTCGTCGATTGGCGCAGCGGCGTGGCGCGCGAAGCTGAACCGTTCCTGAAGCGGCATGGAGCAGGATCCGCCATTCCTACCGCTTTCGCGGATGCGTGGCGCAGCCGTTACTCCCCATCGATGGAGGAGGTGCGCAGCGGCCGGCGGCTCTTTACACGTCTCGACGTGCTGCATCGGGAGAATCTGGAAGCTGTTTTGCCGGAATTCGGGATCGACCCGGCTTCGGTGCCAGCGTCCGAACTGGACGAACTGAACCTGGCATGGCATCGATTGGAGCCATGGCCGGACGCGGTGGCCGGCCTCACGCGGCTGAAGGCCGGCTATATCATCGCGCCGCTGTCGAACGGTAACATCGTCCTCATGCTCAACATGGCGAAGCGTAGTCGTATCCCCTGGGATGCGATCCTCGGCGCCGAAGCCGTGCAAGCGTACAAGCCGATGCCGCAAGCGTATCTTCGCACCGCTGACGTCCTGGCAATGAAGCCCGATCAAATCTGTCTTGTGGCCGCCCACAATGGCGACCTAGCAGCGGCTCGGGCATGCGGACTACGAACAGCCTTTGTCCCGCGTCCGACCGAGCACGGGTTAGCGCAGACCACGGACTTGCACCCTGATCAAGCCTGGGACTTGATGGCCAGCGACTTCATTGACTTGGCTGAACGGCTTCAGTTGTAGCGCGTCTCAACGATCGGCAAACTACCCCCTTCAGGGTTCTTCCGGCAGACCTTACGCCTTGCGTTCCCAGCGCCGGCCTGAAGTCTGCTGCCAGTAGGTGACAGCGTGGCCGGCTTCCTTCATCGTCTTCCAGTGCGTGCGCGCCGCCTCGAGCTGGGCCGCATCGTGGCCGTCGAATAGGAACACGGCGCGCTCATAGCCGACAAGCTCCGGCGGCGCCGCGCCGTCGACCAGAAAGCGTATCTGCGCCTCGTTCGGATTGTCCTGGCCGGTTGTCAAAAGGATCGGCTGCTCGGCCAGATAGGATTCGCGGTCCGTCGCATGCGCCAGGAACGAATCGTCCCTGAAGGTCCATAGATGCTGGTCCAGCGCGTCGCGCCGCTCCTCGGTGCCTGTCTGGACCACGGCGCGCCAACCGCGATCGACGCTGCGCTCGAGCAGGCCGGGCAGCGCATCCTCCAGCGTCGATTCGGTGAGGTGATAGAACAGGACGTCGGCCATGATCGCGCCTTGAAACGCCTCACCCCTCGTAGTTGTCGCGCACCAGCCGGTCGAGCAGCCTGACGCCGAAGCCGGAGGCCCATGACTGGTTGATCTCGCTGGACGGCGCGCCTATCGCGGTGCCGGCGATGTCGAGATGCGCCCAGGGCGTATCCTTGACGAAGCGCTGCAGGAACTGCGCCGCGATGATGGCGCCGCCATAGCGGCCGCCGATATTCTTCATGTCGGCATTTTTCGAGTCGATCAGCTTGTCATACTCGGTGCCGAGCGGCATCCGCCACACGCGTTCCTGAGTCGCCTGCCCGGCGCTCGTCAGCCTGTTCGCCAATTCATCATTGTTGGAGAACAGACCGGCATAGTGCTGGCCGAGCGCGACCATGATTGCGCCGGTCAGCGTCGCCAGATTGACCATGAATTTCGGCTGGAAACGATCGTTGCAGTACCACAGTGCATCGGCCAGAACGAGGCGGCCTTCGGCGTCGGTGTTGAGCACCTCGATGGTCTGGCCCGACATCGACGTGACGATGTCGCCGGGGCGCTGCGCATGGCCGTCGACGGCATTTTCCACCAGCCCGATTACGCCGACGACATTGGCCTTGGCCTTGCGGGCGGCCAGCGCGTGCATGAGCCCGGTCACCGCGGCCGCGCCGCCCATGTCGCCCTTCATGTCCTCCATGCCGGAGGCGGTCTTTATCGAATTGCCGCCGGTGTCGAAAGTGACGCCTTTGCCGACGAAAGCAACCGGGCTGTCCTTGGCCTTGCCACCGTTCCATCGCATGACAGCCAGGCGGGCGCCACGCGGCGAGCCTTGCGCGACGCCGAGCAGCGCGCCCATGCCGAGCTTCTTCATGTCCTTCTCGACCAGGATCTCCACCGTGATGCCGACCGCTTCCAGTTCGTTGACGCGGGCGGCGAACTCTACTGGTCCGAGTATATTGGCCGGTTCATTGACCAGATCGCGCGCCAGGAGCACCCCGTCGATCACCGCCACCTCGTCGGCGAAGGCCTTTTTCGCCAACGCCGGATCGGTGGTGTGGATGGTCACCTTGACCGGCTTTTTGGGCTCGGCCTTCTTGCCGTCGCGCTGGCCGTCGCCATTGTCTTTTTTCGTCTTGTACTTGTCGAAAGCATAGCTGCGCAGAAGGATGCCCGCGGCAAGCTGTGCCGCTTGCCTGCCGCCGACGTCAGCACCCGCAAGATCGAGCACGACGGCCACCTCTGTCGCCTTGCGCAAGGACGCAGCGATGGTGTCGCCAAGCTTGAGCCAGGCATGATCGTCGAGCCCCGAGACCTTGCCAGCGCCGACCGCCACAAGCCGGTCGAGCGATGTGCCCTCCGGCGCCAGCACTTCGACCAGGCCGGCAAACTTGCCGGAAATGTCGGCTACCGGAAACGCCCGCTCCAGGGTCTTTGCCGGATCGCAAGCCTTTGCCGCGTCGCCGAGACCGCTATCGTTGGCCGCCAGCACGAAGACACTGCCCTTTTTGGGCGCCGCGAATTTGGCGAAGGCGATCGAAGGTCTCGAAGTCATCATGTCCTGCTTTCGGGAACGGCGTTGGGTTTTCGGGAGAGTACCTTGGCGAAACTAGATATTTGGCTGTTTCCGACCGGAAGCACCACCCTATTTTTTAATCATCGCCCCTGCCTGACGATCTGCTGGGAGACTGCCTTGGCCTGGATCCGGGATTGGCGAAGCAACCGCGAATGCTTGGCCGCATACCGGTAAACCACAGGCCGGGCAATCTCGTCGCCGTTGCAGCCACGGCGGTCATAACCGAGAGATCGGCGCGACATTTGGTCGTTTTCCGGCATTTGGCAAGACTTTGCCGGAATCCGATCCCATATGGCGGATGGAATCGATGGCGATTCGTCGCGGCACGGCCCCGCTTTCCTGCCGCAACGTGTTGTTAACCATTGATGTTCGCCCTTTCTTATCCATTGCCGCCGACACTCCGGCCCACCGGAAATATCGATGTGGGACGGGAACCAGATCGAACCGCCAACGGACCGGTTGTACAGTCGTCGCCGGGCGACTACCTTGTCTGGAGGCATGATGCCGTTCGGCAAAATCGAGAAAAGCCTTCATGAAGGTCGTTGAACGCTACATCATGCGTCGTGCGTTGGCGGTCTTCCTGGCAGCGCTCATCTGGACGCTGGCGATCGTGTGGACGACGCAGGTGCTCGCCCGCATCGACCTCGTCACCGACAGCGGGCAGTCGGCGCTGACCTTCTTCGAGGTCGCTGCGCTGATCATTCCGTCGATCGTCCCGATCGTCGTACCTTTCGCCCTGGTGGTCGCGGTCGCCCAGACACTGAGCGCGATGAATTCCGATTCTGAGCTTGCCGTCTTGAACGCCGCGGGCGCTTCGCGCTGGACCATCGTCAGGCCGATCATGCTCCTGGCGCTGGCGGCCAGCGTCTTTTCGTTTGCCGTTGACAACGGTGTCGATCCCTATGCACGACAGAAAAACCGGGAACTGGTGGCGTCGTCGCGCGCCGATCTGTTGTCGCTGATCATCCAGGAAGGCACCTTCCGCAAGATCGATGACGGCCTGTTCCTGCAGATTGGCGAGCGGCTTCCGGACAACCGCCTTGGCGGCATCTTCGTCGCCGATTCGCGCGAAGAAGGCGCCAACCTCGTCTACTACGCCAAGACCGGCGCCATCATCGAAAACGGCGACGAGAAGGTGCTGATGATGAACGACGGCGTCATCCATCGCGAAACACTGGCCGGCGATCTTTCGGTCATCCGGTTCACCTCCTATGCCTTCGACCTGTCCGCCTTCATGTCGGCTTCATCGGACGTCTTGCTTTTGCCGAAGGACCGGACGACCCAGTACCTGCTCAATCCCAGTCCGAACGACAAGGTGTTCCAGAAAAGGCCGAACAAGTACCTGGCCGAGCTCCACCAGCGTTTTTCCGAATGGTCCTATTCACTCGTCTTCGCGCTGATCGCGCTTGCGGTGGCGGGAGACGCGCGCTCCCATCGCGAGGCGCGCATTCATCCGTTGATCACGGCGATCGCGATTGCGCTTTTCGTGCGCTGGCTTGGTTTCTTTGCCGCCGGCAAGGCCGACAACGTTCCGCAATACACCTATATGGTCTATGGCGTTCCTATCGTGGCATCCGCGGTCGCGACACGGTTCATCGTCTCCAACCGGACCATGGAACTGCCGGTCGCCTGGGCCGACTGGATGACGAATTTCGCCGGCCGCTTCGGTGACGGCTGGAGCGCCCTGAAGCTCCGCTTCGCCGGGCGCGGCGCTTCTGGCCAAGGGGCCGGCTAATGGGCTGGACACGCTAATGGGCTGGACTCTGGGCAGATACTTCTTCTTCCGCTACGTGACGATCACCATCTGGTTCTTCATCGGCCTCCTGGCGCTTGTGTTCCTGATCGACTTCACCGAGCTTTCCGGCCGCACGACCGGCTTGCCGGGTTTCACCTATGGCACGGCGTTCGCCATTTCAGGGCTCAGGATGCCGATGATCATGCTGCAGACGGTGCCGTTCGTCGGCCTATTCTCGGCGATGGCGACACTGGTCTCGCTCAATCGCAGGTATGAGCTGGTCATCGCGCGTTCCGCCGGCGTGTCCGCATGGCAATTCCTGCTACCGTGCTGCATCGGGGCACTGCTGTTCGGCGTCTTGTCGGTCGGCGTCATCAATCCGATCGCCGCGCATGCGCTTTCCTGGTCCGAAAAAATCGAAACCCAGCTCCGCTCCGGCAAGTCGAACACCGTCTCGGCCGACGCTGAGCCCTGGATCCGGCAGAAGACCAGTTCCGGCGATACCATCATCGGCGCGCGCGCCATTCTCAATCAGGGCCTGGAGATGGCCGACGCCGTCTTCTTCGTCCTCAGCCCGCAAGGCGACATCGTCGAACGCAAGGACGCCGCGCACGCCTTTTTGCGGGATGGCTACTGGGAACTGCAGGACGTTAAGGTTTTCCGGGACGGCAACATCCAATCGGTGGCAAGCGACCGGGTGCCGACCAATCTCAAGCCAGAATTCGTGCAAGAGCGGCTGGCGCGCCCGGAAACCATCCCTTTCTACGATCTCCCCAGCAAGATTGAGGTTGCCCGCTCCTTTGGCCTCAAGGCAAATGCCTTTGCCATGCAGTTCGATTCGCTGGTGGCGTTGCCGTTCCTTCTCGTCGCAATGACGCTGATCGCCGCAACGGTGTCGATGCGATTTGCGAGGATGGGACAATCCGCGACGATGATTCTGGGTGGCGTCCTGGCCGGGTTTCTGCTTTATGTCGTGACAGTGCTGGTCAAGGCATTCGGCGTGGCGGGATTCGTACCCACAGTCGTGGCTGCATGGGTTCCGGTTGTCGTGGCTATGTTCTTCGGGGTGACTTTCTTGCTGTACAAGGAAGACGGCTAGTGAGGGGGGCGGTTTTGCGCATCCATAGGCAGGCCGGTTTGGGGCGCCTCTATGGGGCGAGCGCCTTGGCATGCCTGCTCGCTTGTGTCGTCCCGAATATCCCGGCTTTTGCCCAGGATATCAGCGACATGGCAGCCGACGTCCCCGCCGGCTCGCAAATGCTGCTGGCGGCAGATACGCTGGTCTATGACAACGACAACCAAACAGTGACGGCCGTCGGCGGCGTGCAGATCGATTATGGCGGCAACCGCCTCGTCGCCCAGCGGGTCGAATACAATCGCAACACAAAGCGGCTCGTCGCCAGCGGCAATGTCGAGGTCGTCAACAGCGACGGCACCAAAATCTATTCGCAGCACGTCGACATCACCGACGATTTCGCCGACGGCTTCGTCAACGCGCTGCGTGTCGAAACCGTCGACAAGGCCTATTTCGCCGCCGAAAGCGCGGAACGCATGGGCGGCGTGCTGACGACGTTCCACAACGGCGTCTACACGGCCTGTGAGCCGTGCGAGGACAAACCCGACAAAGCGCCGACTTGGCGCATCAAGGCCAGAAAAATCATCTGGAACGGCGAGAAGAAGACGGTTCGCTTCGAGAATTCGAATTTCGAGTTCTTCGGCTTTCCGCTCGCCTATCTGCCGGCTTTCGAGATTGCCGACCCGACCGTCAAGCGCAAGAGCGGCTTCCTGATCCCCGGCATCGCCTACAAGAGCGATCTCGGCGTCGGCGTCAAAGTCCCCTACTATTTCGCTCTCTCACCAACCTACGACCTGACCGTCACCGGCAGCGGCTACACCAAGCAGGGCTTTCTCGGCGAAGCCGAGTGGCGCCAGCGCTTCAACAACGGCCAGTACAGCCTGAAGACCGCCGGCATCCGGCAAGTGGATCCCGACGAGTTCATCGACAGTGACGGGCACAATGTCGATTCGGGCGCGGCCGGCGACCCGAACAAGTTCCGCGGCATGATGGGCACCAAGGGCCAGTTCGCTATCAATCCGCGCTGGGACTTCGGCTGGGATGTCCTGTTGCAGACCGACAAGAACTTCTCGCGCACCTACGCCATCGAAGACTTCAACGACAGCGTGCATCACTCCTCGATCTACCTGACCGGCCTCAATGGCCGCAACTATTTCGACGTGCGCGCCATGCGCTTCGAGGTCCAGGAAGAGACGCTCTCTGATGATCCGACCGCGCGCGCCGGCAAGCAGCCCTGGGTGCTGCCCTCGCTCGACTACGCCTACATTCCCGACATGGCGGTGGGCGGCGGGCAGTTGTCGTTCAATGTCAACGCGCAGGCCATCAGCCGCGACAGGCTGGACAGGGTCCTTGCCGATCCGAACAACGCTGCGTCCGTGACCAGTGTACGCGGCATCGATGGCCAGTCGGGGCGTCTCACCGCCGAAGCGGAATGGAAGCGCACCTTCACCACCGATGGCGGTCTGCTGCTGACGCCGCTGCTGGCGCTGCGCGGCGACGCCGGCTATGTCAATGCCTCTTCGGGATCGCTCAATGCCATCAATCAGATGGCGTCTAACCTCGGCGTCGACGACGATATGCGATCGTCGCTCGCCCGGTTCATGGCGACCGCCGGGCTGGAAATGCGTTGGCCGGTGCTGTTCTCGTCGACCAGTTCCAGCCACGTCTTCGAGCCGATGGCGCAGGTATTCGTGCGTCCGAACGAGCAATATGTCGGCGGCCTCGCTGTCCCCAATGAGGACGCGCAGAGCTTCGTCTTTGACGCCACGACATTGTTCGAGCGCGACAAGTTCTCCGGTTACGACCGCTTGGAAGGCGGCACGCGCGCCAATGTCGGGCTGCGCTATTCCGGCGCCTATGACAATGGCTGGAGCACCAACGCGCTGTTCGGCCAATCCTACCAGCTTGACGGCCAGAACTCCTTCGCCGCGCCGGACCTGGTCAACGTCGGCGAAGATTCGGGCCTTGAGACCGCGACCTCCGATTATGTCGGCCTTGTCGGCTTCAACAGCCCCAGCGGGCTTTCCGGCTCGGTCAGCGGCCGCTTCGACGAGCAGAGCTTCGAGATTCGCCGCGCCGAGGTCAAAGCAGCCTATTCCGGCCTGCCGATTTCGTTCAGCGCCAAATACGCCTTCATCCAAGCGCAGCCGCTCTATGGCTTCACGACCGATCGCCACGAGGTCACGCTCGGCGCCTCGACGCAACTTGCCGAGAATTGGCGTGTCTTCGGTACCGGCACCTACGATCTGGAGCAAAGTGTCCTGGTCAAGGACGGGGTCGGCTTTGCCTATAGCGATTCATGTTTCACCTACTTGATGACATTCTCGGAATCCCGCGACCTGAGCACCAAGGAAGTGTCGCAGAACATCGGTTTCAACCTGTCGTTCCGCACGCTCGGCGATTTCGGCTCGACACAAAGCTCCTTCAACGCTGTCCAGTAGCAGGCGCCTGGCCAATAACAGACGGGCGGCACGGGCGGCCGGCCAATGCATCGGCCGAAAATCGGAATTGATTTTCAGAAAGCACGATGCGTAGAATCAAAGTGTTAGAGCGTATCTTGTGCGTCCAAGTGGACGCACATCGCTCCTAACGACATCGTTTCGCCGCATAGGGCAGGCACGGATTTCAGCTCCCTCAAAATGGGATAGAATTGGGCCGGAACCGAGATAGAATTGGGATGCTTTCGATGAGGAAATACCTCTTTTCGGCAGGGTTCGCGCTGCTGGTGGCGGCGACCTCGGCCTCGATCACCATGATGACGCCGCCGGCTTTCGCCAGCCAGATCAAATACGTCGTCAACAACGTACCGATCACCACCGGCGACATCCAGCATCGGGCTGCCTTCCTGCGCCTGCAGCGCAAGAAAGGCGACGCCGCCGAGGAAATGATCGAGCAGACGCTGCGCGTCGCCGAAGCCAGGCGTCTCGGCATCCGCATCAGCGACGCCCAGGTCGACGCCGCCTATCAGCGTTTTGCTACGACCAACAAGATGCAGCTCAAGCAACTCGATGGCGTCATGGCGCAGTCCGGCGTCGGCAAGGAACATTTCAAGGAGTTCATCCGCTCCCAGATGGCCTGGAACCAGGCGCTGACCGCGCGCCATCGCTCCAAGAGCGGCGGCGCGTTGAGCGAGCAGGACGTGGTCAGGCGCATGCTCGACAATGGCGGCACCAAGCCGACCGCCATGGAGTACATGCTGCAGCAAGTCATATTCGTCGTGCCCGCGGCCGAGCGCAGCGCTACGCTGTCCAAGCGCAAGCGCGAAGCCGATGCTATGCGCGCCCGCTTCAACGGCTGCAACACCTCGCGCGAATTTGCCAAGGGCCTGATCGACGTCACCGTTCGCGATCTCGGCCGGATACTGGCGCCGCAATTGCCGCCGGACTGGGCCGACCAGATCAAGGCCACCAAGGTCGGCGGCGCCACCGCCACGCGCGAGACAGACCGCGGCGTCGAGTTCATCGGCATCTGCTCGTCGCGCGAAGTGTCCGACGACAAGGCCGCTCAGATGGTGTTCCAGAGCGAAGGCTCGAGCGGCAAGGACGCCGACGAGCTCTCCAACAAGTATGTCGAGGAGTTGCGGAAGAAAGCCCGCATCGTCGAGCGCTGAAGTCGCCAGAGGCAGAGCTTCCGCTGGCGCTGAGCGTGGGGGATCCATCCGGCGTCGGGCCGGAAATCGCCATTGCCGCGTGGCAGGCGCGCGACAGCGCCGGTGTGCCGCCCTTCTATCTTATCGCCGATCCGGCGTTGATTGCCGCACGGGCGCGCCTGCTCGGCGCCGATGTGCCAATCACGGAGACAGTGCCAGCCGAAGCGGCGCGCGTCTTTGCACGCGCCCTGCCCGTCGTGCCGCTTGTCGCCCGCTTCGTCGACGGCCCCGGCCGGCCGGACCCAGCCAACGCCGCCAGCATCATCGAGGCCATCGACCGCGCTGTTGACTACTGCCTTGGCGGCCGCGCGGCGGCAGTCGTCACCTGCCCGATCGCCAAGAAGCCGCTCTACGATGCCGGCTTCCGTTTCCCCGGCCATACCGAATATCTGGCGCATCTGGCGACACTCCACACCGGCGCAGAAGCGATGCCGGTGATGATGCTTGCCGGTCCCGAGTTGCGCACGGTTCCGGTCACCATCCACATTGCGCTACGCGAGGTGCCGAAAGCGCTGACCACGGATTTGATCGTCGCGACCGCCCGCATCACCGCCGCCGACCTCGAACATCGCTTCGGTATCGCCAAGCCGCGGCTTGCCGTTGCCGGCCTCAATCCGCATGCCGGCGAAGGCGGCGCGATGGGCGCCGAGGACGAGCGCATCATCCGCCCGGCGATCGACAGGCTGAGGGCGGAGGGCATCGACGCTTTCGGGCCGCTGCCGGCCGACACGCTGTTCCATGCCCGTGCCCGAGCCGGCTACGATGTGGCGCTGTGCATGTATCACGACCAGGCGCTGATCCCGGCCAAGGCGTTGGCGTTCGACGAGGCGGTCAACGTCACGCTCGGCCTACCCTTCATCCGCACCTCACCGGATCACGGCACGGCCTTCGACATCGCCGGCAAGGGCATTGCCCGGGCCGACAGCCTGATCGCGGCGCTAAGGCTCGCCCGCAGGCTTGCCGACACCGGGACGAAGGCTGCCGCCGCATGAGCCTTTGCATGAGAGCGGTCGCATGAGCATCGATGAGCTGCCGCCGTTGCGCGCGGTGATCGAACGCCATGGGCTGCAGGCGAAAAAGGCGCTCGGCCAGAATTTCCTGCTCGACCTCAACCTGACCGGCAAGATCGCGCGCGCGGCCGGCGACCTGACGGACGCCACGGTGATCGAGGTCGGTCCGGGTCCGGGCGGCCTGACCCGAGCGCTGCTTTCCCACGGCGCTGGTCGGGTCATCGCAATCGAGCGCGACGAGCGTTGCCTGGCAGCGCTTGCTGAGGTGTCAGACCACTATCCGGGCCGGCTAGAGGTCATTGCCGGCGATGCGCTGAAGACGGATTTTGCGGCACTTGCCAAAGGGGCACATGGGGGCAATGGATCTGTGAGGATCGTTGCCAACCTGCCCTACAATATCGGCACCGAACTTTTGATACGCTGGCTGACCGTCGCCGAGTGGCCACCCTTCTACGCATCGATGACGCTGATGTTCCAGCGCGAGGTGGCCGAGCGCATCGTCGCCCGCCCCGGCAGCGACGCCTATGGCCGGCTGGGCGTGCTGGCAGGCTGGCGGACGGAGGCAAAAATCGCTTTCGACGTACCGCCGCAAGCGTTCACGCCGCCACCCAAGGTGGTGTCGTCGGTGGTGCATCTGGTGCCGCGGGCAAGTCCCCTGCCCACCGAGGTCAAGAAGCTCGGCCGCGTCACCGAAGCGGCCTTCGGCCAGCGCCGCAAAATGCTGCGGCAGAGCGTCAAGAGCCTCGGCGGCGAAGCCCTGCTCACCCGCGCCGGCATTGACCCGACGCGGCGCGCCGAAACGCTTGATATCGAAGAATTCGTGCGGCTGACCAATGCGGTTTAGCTATCTTCTCCCCGTTTACGGCGAGAAGATGCCGGCAGGCAGATGAGGGGCAGCGCGAACCAACGAAGGAGTGGCGCCGCCCCTCATCCGGCCCTTCGGGCCACCTTCTCCCTGTGAACGCAGGGCTGTCCGGGGAAAGTTTTGAGTGAATCGAAATGCCACATGTGCATGCCCCGTAAAACGGGTTTTGTCCGTCTTCTCTCTGGTTGTCGA
>NZ_JAMYLP010000061.1:0-34702 GCF_040318085.1 Mesorhizobium sp. M1322 | reverse complement strand
CGCAACCCGCTTCGAGAAAACCGCCCGCAATTACCGCGCCGTTGTCACTCTCGCGGCTATTGTCCTATGGTTGCGGTAACTGTCCACACGGCCTAAGGCTCGTCGTCCAGCATGTGCTCGAAATAGTCGTCCGGCTCGGCAAGATCGGTCTCGCTGGCGCTGACCCGGCCGCGCATCGAGATGCCGGCCTCATGCACCGTCTCGGCACTGCCGGACACCAGCCTGTGCCACCAGTAGAGATCGTGGCCCTCGGCGACCAGCCGGTAGGCGCAGGTTTTGGGCAACCAGCTGATGGTGCGCACATTCTGCGGCGTCAGCCCGACGCAGTCCGGGACACGCGCCAGCCGGTTGGCATAGTCCGAACAGCGGCAAGTTTCGGCGTCGAACAGCCGGCAGCCGACGCTCGTCCAGTAAATCTCGCCGGTGTCTTCGTCCTCGAGTTTCGACAGGCAGCACTTGCCGCAGCCGTCGCAAAGCGATTCCCACTCGGCCGGGGTCATCGCCTCGAGCGTCTTGATTTTCCAGAACGGCGTTTCCATTGACAGGATGTGGCCCCCGCTGGCGTCAAGGTCAAGCACCGCAACAGACGCAAACCCGGCCAGGACCATAGGCCGGCACCATAGGAATGACACGAAGTCGCCTTCAAAACGCCGGCCAATCGCCGTTCGTGGCCGTTAATGCCTGCTAACCGGAACCAATCCGGTTGATGAACAGTTTGGGCCGGGATGGGACGCCAAAAGGAGGATTTCTAATGAAACGCCAACCACGGATTCTGGCAGGCACGGCACTTGGCCTGCTGATGGCGTCCGCGCCGTTGGGCGCATTCCCGCTGCAGGGCAGCGCCGCGTTCGGCCCACCGCAGCGTACCGCAACCCCCTTGATTCTGGCGCAATCGAATTGCCCCGAAGGCGAGTCGGCGGAAGGCTGCGCACAGCAGGCAGAACCTGAGCAGAAGCCTCGCAAGAAGCGCGAGCGGGAGGCTGAATCGGCCCCCACGGAGCAGGCGGCGCCTTCCGGGGATGAGCAAGAGGGCAATCAACGCAGGAAGAAGCGCGAGCAACAACAGCAGACCGAATCGGCCCCTGCCGAACAGGCCGCCCCGGCCGAAGAGCAAAAACCGCGCAGAAAGAAGCGCGAGCAGCAGCAGACCGAATCAGCCCCCGCCGAACAGGCGGCACCGGCCGAAGAGCAAAAACCGCGCAGGAAGAAGCGCGACCAACAGCAGATCGAAGCAGCGCCCGCCGAGCAGGCGGCACCGGCCGAAGAGCAAAAACCGCGCAGGAAGAAGCGCGACCAACAGCAGATCGAAGCAGCGCCCGCCGAGCAGGCCGCCCCTGCCGAAGAGCAAAAACCGCGCAGAAAGAAGCGCGACCAGCAACAGCAGATCGAAACGGCACCTGCCGAAGAGCCCGCCGGACAGGCGGCCCAAGGCGAGAAGCCCGCACCTGCAAATGACAACGAGCAGGTCAAGCCGCGCAAGAAGCGGAACCAGGATCAGCAGATCGAGGCTGCGCCAGCCGAACAGGACACGCCCGCCGGCGAGCAGGGCGAGCCGCTTCCGACCGACCAGCAAGCGGCTCCCGCTGAGGGCGAAAAGCCCCGGGAGCAGGCTAAGGAACGTCGCAAGAAGCCTATCGGTGAACAGCCGGTGACGGAAGAGCAGCCCACAACCGGCGAACAGCCCGCCGATGGCCAACAGGCCGCGCCCGCCGAAGGGGAAGGTCCGGCCCAGGGCGAGGCTCCCGTGTTCGACAGCCAGAAGGATGCGAGGCGCAAGCGCAAGGGCGGCAGGGACAACGCGCAAGAGACGGGCGGCCAGGACGCGAGTGGTCAGCCCACGCAGCAGGACGGCGAGCAGGCGGAAGCCCCGAAGCCGGCTCCGGTCGACCAGGGACCGCCGCCCACCGACGACAGGACCGCCCAGCAGGCGATCAAGCTTGAGAAGATGGTTCCGGTGACGGAGGAAAAGGGCAAACGCGTTGAACGTGTGCCCGACGTCGAGGACATTCGCCGCCGTCGGCGTCCGCAAGGGGTCGACGTCGTAAGGGAACTTGGCGATCGCGTTATCCTACAGTTCAACAACCAGACGATCGTGGAAAGCGACGATACGCCTCGCATGCGCCGCGGCGCCAGGAACGTCTACTATGAGGAGTTGTCGGGCGATCGCACCCGGGAAATCGTCGAGCGTGACAACGGAATCCAGATTGTCACCATCCGCAACCGCTACGGCGACGTCATCCAGCGTTCACGCATCGCGCCCGACGGACGCGAATATGTGCTGAGCTATGTCGACGAGCGGTACTATGAAGACGATGGCGACTGGCGCGATCCGGGCGACGACCTGCCGCCGATTCGCATCGACATTCCGCGCGAGGAGTACATTCTGGATTCCGAAGACGTCGAGGATCCGGACGACTACTATACCTTCCTCGAACAGCCGCCGGTGGAGAGGGTGGAGCGCCTCTACTCGATCGACGAGGTCAAGCGCTCTGCCCGTGTGCGCGACATCGCCCGCCGCATCGACCTCGACACGCTGAACTTCGAATTCGGTTCAGCCTCGATCCCCGAGACCGAGGTGCAGAAACTCGAAGGCGTCGCCAGTGCCATGGAGAAGCTGCTGGAGAAGAACCCGGCGGAAACCTTCCTGATTGAAGGCCATACCGATGCCGTCGGCAGGCCGGAGGCGAACCTCGCTCTGTCCGACCGTCGCGCGGAGGCGGTCGCCGAAGCCCTGACCAATGCCTTCAGCATCCCGCCGGAGAACCTGACGACACAGGGCTATGGCGAGGAATATCTCAAGGTCGATACGTCGGAGCCTGAGCGCGAGAACCGTCGCGTCGCCATCCGCCGCATCACCTCGCTGGTGGCGCCGGTCGCCAGTGCGAATTAGGCCATGGCCCCGAACCGAAGGTCAGCGAAGCAAAAAGTGGAAACCGCTTTCGTAAAGACCATGGCCAACTTAAAAGCGACGATTCCAGAAACCTGAACTGGTTTCTGGAATCTATACGGGAAGAAATAGCCCACCCCGGTTTCACCGGGATGGGCTATTTCCGGCAATGAGCCGAGGTTGAAGGAGAGAATGTACGTCGCGATTTAACCAGGCATTGAATCGCGAGGTCGTCCACCCCAGATTCTGGCTAGGGCTTCCCTGCCCTGTCCCGACTCCAGCGGGACACATGAGCCCCGCCGGTACCCCCTCGCCGGCGGGGTTTTGATTCCGGCTTCGGTGGAGAACCGAAGCCTTGCGCGAGGCCTAGACAATTCCTCATGATGGCTGAGGATTGAGAACGGCGTCCGGTACCCGTCAGTAGATACTTTTGATGTTCGTATCCGAATTCGCAAACACCTCGTCGGGCACGAAGAAGTCACCGGCGAGCGGACCTGTCGCATCAGGCGCATAGATCGAAAAATCGCTGACGCCCTCGGCGCGCAGCACCTCCTCGTCGATGTAGAAATTGCGGGTCGCTTCGCGCGACGGCCTAAGCAGGATCGCATGCGCGGCATCGGCCATGATATCGGGCGAACGGCTCATCGCCGCCACTGTCGCCCCGCCCAGAAGATTGCGCACCGCTGCCGTATTGATCGTCGAGATCGGCCACAGCGAATTGACGGCGATGCCGTCCTTGGCGAACTCCGCGCTCATGCCCAGCGTGCACATCGACATGCCGAATTTGGCCATCGTATAGGCGACATGATTCTTGAACCATTTGGCCTTCATGTCGAGCGGCGGCGCCAGATTCAAGATGTGAGGATTGTCAGCCAACTTCAGGTGCGGAATGCACATTTTGGAAACCAAGAACGTGCCGCGGGTGTTGATCTGGTGCATCAGATCGTAGCGCTTCATATCGGTTTCGAGCGTGCCGGTGAGTTGGATGGCGCTGGCATTGTTGATGCAGATGTCGATGCCGCCGAATTTTTCGACGGTCCGGGCGACCGCCTCGGCCACCTGCCCCTCCTCGCGTATGTCGCACAACATCGGCAACGCACTGCCGCCGGCCTGCTCGATCTCCTCAGCCGCCGTGGAGATCGTACCCGGCAGCTTTGGATGCGGCTCGGCGGTCTTGGCCGCGATCGTCACATTGGCGCCGTCGCGCGCAGCGCGCAGTGCGATCGCCAGCCCGATGCCGCGCGACCCGCCGGAGATGAACAGCGTTTTTCCCCTGAGCGACATATCTTCCGCCTCCTTGCAATTCTGTTGGTCGCGATCCTTGCCCGCGCCGTCGCCGGATACAAGAGCGGCAAGCACCGAGAGGTGGTGACGCTACGGAGGCGCTACGAATCCATGGACTCGACAGCGGAGTAATATATATTCTATAAAAAGAGGTGGAATATAGAATGGCTCTATCGATAAAGAACACGGAAGTCGAGCAATTGGCGCGGGAACTTGCCCGCCGCCGTCGCGTGTCGGTGACGGAAGCGATCCGTCAAAGCCTCGAGCGCGAAGTTGCGCGCGAGCGGCTTGTGCCGCGCGACGAGGCCGACGATCTTTTTCAGCGCCTTATGGCAATCGCCGAAAGAGCCGCGCAGATACCGAAACGCCAAGACGCGATGACCGAAGACGAAATCCTCGGCTACGACGAACTCGGGATCCCGACGCGATGATCATCGACTCCTCTGCCCTCGTCGCTATTTTGCGCACGGAACCAGGCTATGATCGTTTCGTGCTGGCGATCGCCCAGGCTGAAAGACGGCTGCTCGCGGCACCGACCCTGGTTGAGACGACAATGGTGCTAGTCGGCCGCTGGCAGGACCAGATCGTCGACCGCTTCGAAGCCTTTTTGCGCACCGCATCGATCGAGACGATCCCTTTTACGGCCGACCATGCCGCTGTGGCCCGTCAGGCCTTCCTGCGCTATGGCAAGGGCCGGCATCCGGCCGCTCTCAATTTCGGCGACTGCATCGCATATGCCACGGCCCGTCTCGAAGCCATGCCGCTGCTGTTCAAGGGCGACGATTTCCGGCTGACGGATATCGAACCGGCCGTGTAGTCCACCGTCACACCAGCACCAGGCCTTGCCGCATGGCGATGGCGATCGCGTCGGTGCGGTTGGCCGCACCTAGCTTGATCAGGATGGCGGCGACGTGGAACTTCGCCGTGTGCACGGAAATGTTCAAGCGCCGCGCGATCACCTTGTTGGGCGCGCCCTCGGCCAAAAGCGCCAGCACTTCGCTCTCGCGCGGCGAAAGCGCCGGCCGCTCGGTCCTGTCGTCGACCGGCTCCTCGTCGGAGAGGTCGTCGTCATGGAAAGCAAAATGGTCATGCCGATCGGACAAGGGGCGGCCCTCGCCCGAGATCCGGTAGCCAGCCGCCGCCAGCCGCACGGCGGCCACGATCAGCAGATCGTCCGCTGCCGCCGGAAGCACGGCAAACACGGTATCGACCGGCCGCTGCCGGCTGGCTCGTTGAGACAGGAGCACCTGAGGTATCGCGGGGTCGCTGGACCCGCCCTCCAGGCCCTCTCTTTCCAGGCTATTCTCGTCGACAACCGCGACATCCGCTCTGTCGGCGCTATTGCTGCCACCGGCCACAATCGGCAGCAGATCGTCGGTCGCGGCAAGGGCCGTGGACAGGTGCTCGGCACGCGCGGCGTCATCGAGCACGATCAGCACCGTCAGCCGCCGTCCCGTGATCTCGTGACTTGCCATCGATCTTCTCAGTTCAGCGGCTTTTCGCCGATGGTCAGCACGACATCGCGCCGCTCGCCGCCGCGCACCACGCCGAGCGTCACCGAGGCGCCGGCGCTGTCCGGCCCGAGCCTGCGGATCAGGTCGCGCGGACCATGCACGGCCTCGCCGTTCCACGACGCGATGATGTCGCCGAGATGCAGGCCGGCCGCCTTCGCCGGGCCATTGTCGTCGAGGCTCATCACCATCGCGCCATGCGTGTCGCCGTTGCGGATCGGATGCAGGCTGGCGCCGAGATAGCCGCGCGCGACATGGCCCTTCTCGCGCAGGGTCGCCACCGCCCGTTCGATCGTCTCGTAAGGCATGACCAGCGCCCGCCGGCGCGGCCCGAACAGCAGCATGCCGATCAGTGCGCCCTTGGCGTCGAGCACAGGGCCGCCCTCGAAACGGCCGCCGGCATTGACGGCCAGATTGATGCGCCGGTCGATCGTGCCGCCGCGCATTGAGCGCCAGGTCGGACCGACCTCACTGACCGTGCCGAATGCGGCGAGCGACGCACCGTCGCTATTGCCGATGGCGATGGCGAGATGACCCGGCCGCACCGTGCCTGCCTTGGCCAGCGACGGCACGTCCGGCGCGCCGGTCGGCCTCAGAAGGGCCGTCCCAGTGGATGGATCGCGCCCGACCAGTTCAGCCTTCACCTTGTCGCCCGAAGAAAGCGTCAGTTCGATCTCCTCGCCGGCCTCCACCGCCTCCTCGGCAGCGATAAAATAGCCGTCGCGCCAATGAAAGGCGGTCGCGGTGCGATGCTGATGCGCGGCGAAGCTCGCGATCGCCGGTGCCGCTGCGGCGGCGATATCGGCGATGGCGTCGGAAAATGCGCTCAGATTGAAGTCGCTCATCTTGGATCTCCTGGGTTTTTATCGCATCGGCCCGAAAATCGGAATCGATTTTCGGAAAGCACGACGCGAGAACTCAAAGTCTTAGAGCGTACTTTGAGCGTCCAATGGACGCTCGTCGCTCTAACCCAGATATCGCTCGGCAGCGCGTTGGCGGATACTCGCCGGACGGCTAGTTGGGCGTTGGACTGGCCATCTGGTCAGGTCGCGGCCGATCCGGCCGCTCCGCGCATATATAGGCATCCTTCATCTTGCTCTAAAGACACGGAGCCCTGCCATGTCCCTCCCCGCCCAGCAATTGCGATTCGACGCTGCGCTGCTCGATGATTATTCGGCAACCGTCGCCGATGCGGTGGACCGCATCGGTCCGGCCGTCTGCCGCATCGAGTGCATCGGTGGCGCCGGCGGCAAGGCTCCGGCTTCGTCATCACGCCCGACGGGTTGGTCGTCACCAATTTCCACGTCGTCGGCGATGCCCGCAGCGTCCGCGTCACCATGCCGGACGGCGTCTCCAGAGAAGGCCGTGTTCTCGGCCGCGACCCCGACACCGACATCGCGCTGGTGCGTGCCGACGGCAGCTTTGCCGATATCGCACCGCTCGGCGATTCCAAGCGCCTGCGGCGCGGCCAGATCGCCATTGCCATCGGCAACCCGCTCGGCTTCGAATGGACCGTCACATCAGGCGTCGTCTCAGCGCTCGGCCGCTCGATGCGCGCCTCCACCGGCCGGCTGATCGACGATGTCATCCAGACCGACGCAGCACTCAACCCCGGCAACTCAGGCGGACCGTTGGTGTCGTCGGCGGGCGAGGTCATCGGCGTCAACACCGCTATGATCCACGGCGCGCAAGGCATCGCCTTCGCGGTTGCATCCAATACCGCCAATTTCGTCATTTCGGAGATCATCCGCTTCGGCCGCGTCCGCCGCGCCTTCATCGGCGTCTCGGCCGACACGGCAAACCTGCCGCGCCGCGCCGCCCTTCTGTCGCAAGTGTCGAGCAGCACGGCGGTGCGCCTGCGCAGCGTCGAGGCGAACAGCCCGGCGGCCAAGGCCGGGCTCAGGGAAGGCGACATCATCGCCGCCATCGACGGCCGACCGGTCACCGGCGTCGACGATCTGGTGCGCATTCTCGATGCCGAGCGCATCGGCCGCGAAACACTGTGCACGGTGGTACGCCGCTCTGGCATCAGTCAGGTCACGGTGATGCCGGTGGCGCGAAGCTGATTACCTCGGTGCAAAGATCCGGCCGAGCAGCGAAACCAGCAGCACTGCCAACTCGCCTGTCGGATCGAGGTCCGGATCGAAAATGGTCATGTCCATTCCGCTACAGCGCGGATCCGCCACCAGCGCCGCGAGAATGGCGACGAGATCGTCGGGATCGATGCCGGGACTGCCTGGTGAATCCACCGCCGGCATCACCGTCTGATCGAGCGCATCGACGTCAAAATGCACCCAATAGGGCCAGCCGGTTCGCGCCAGCGTGGTCCTGGTCTTTTCCAGGACCTTTGCCGCGCCAAGCTCCCGCACGGCAAAGACGTCGATCAGCGTCATCGCGGTCGAATTGATGTCGGGCCAGGCGAAGTCGGGGTCGCGGTTCTCGCGTTCGCCGATCTGGATCACCTGTTCGTCCGCAACAAGCGGGCTTGCGATCTCAGGCCAGTCGGTCAGCAACGGCTCGCCACGTCCGGTGGCGAGCGCAAGGTCCATGCCGGCGGCCGAGCCGAGTGAAGCGTTGGTGTCGTAATTGCCCGGATGGCGGAAATCGCTGTGGCCGTCGACATGGATCAGTGCCACCGGACCAGATCGCCGTGCGCCAGCCAGCGCGCCAAGCAGGACTGCGCAGTCGCCGCCGACGACCAGCGGGGACTCGCCTCGTCCCAGCGCGCCGGCAACAACTTCGGCGAGTCCGAGATTGAAGCTACGTATCGCATTGCCGTTGCGCAGCCGGGTGCCCGGCTGCGGCTCCGTGCTATAGGCGGGCCGATCAAGATCAACCAGTTTGGCGGGCGCAAGCGTCTCAATCAAGCCGGCCTCGGTTAATGCCTGCGGCGCACGCCACGTCCCCGGTATATGACCTGGCCTCAGCGGGCGGAGGCCAAGGTTTGAGGGTGCGCGTACAAGGCAGATTTCACGCATGGAATGGGCCCAAGGTTGCCAAGCTCACCATAGACCGCGAATGCCCGCCCGGTCACGCGGCCCGAGCCGTCCCCTCACCTCTGCCGACAGTTCCTGTCAAGGGGCGTCGTTCAGGCTCCCCGTCACCCTTCAACAAACTGCGCCAGGAACTCCGCGCTCGGCGGGATCGGCTTAATCACGTCGATCAGCACGCCATTGGGGTCTTTGGTGATGAAATGACGCTGGCCGAAGGGTTCGTCGCGCAAAGACCGCAGGATCGGCAGGCCGGCGGCCAGGATCCGTTCGTAGACCGCGTCCGGACCTTGACCTCAAAATTGATCAGCAGCCCCGACGTTCGGCCACGCCCCTCCTCAGGTATCGTCTCGTGGTCGCCTTGCACGATGCCGAGATTGACCCGGCGATCCTCGGCCGACTGCAGATGCACATACCAGTCGCTCGCAAACAGCGGCTTGAAACGGAAGTGCTTGATATAGAAGGCTTTCGCGCCGGCAACGTCGCCCGTCATCAGCACCGGATAATAGCTCGTCGTCTTCATCTTTCATTCTCCCGTCAGATAACATACAGTCTGCATGTAAATTGTCCTAACATACAGGCTGCACGTATGCAACAGGAACCCGCGCGCCGCTCCAACCGCGATCGCACCGAAGCGACGCGCGCCGACCTGATCGCCGCGGCGCGCAAACTGTTCACCGAGAAATCCTATGCGGAGACCGGCACGCCAGAGATCGTTGCAGCGGCCGGCGTCACGCGCGGCGCGCTCTACCACCACTTTGCCGACAAGCAGGCGCTGTTTGCCGCGGTGGTCGAGCAAGAGGCGGCGGCTGTGGCGGAAGAGATCGAGCGCGCCTCGCCGCCCTCACTGTTTGCCCCTGACGCGCTGATCGCCGGTTCCGATGCCTACCTTGCCGCCATGCGCGCACCCGGCCGCGCCCGGCTGCTGCTGCTCGACGGACCGGCCGTGCTCGGCCGCGCCGCAATGGACGACATCGATAACCGCCACGGCAACCGTTCCTTGCGCGAGGGCCTCATCGCGGCGATGCGCGCGCAGACCATGACGAGATTGCCGGTGGAGGCACTGACCGCGCTGCTTGCCGCCGCCTTCGATCGGGCGGCGCTCGCTATCGAGGCCGGCGCCGAAACCGGCCCCTATCGCGAGGTGCTTGTCGCCCTTATCGATGGACTGTCTCCGACTCATCCTCAGGCACCTGGCCCGGCTCGAACTCGTTGAAGCAGCCGAGCTGCCGTTTGAACTGATCGATCAGCCAAGCTGCCGCGGGTTTCGGGCTGCGGTCGGTGCGATGCATGGCAAACAGCGGCGAACGCACCTCGGTGTAAGGCTCGAGGTCAAGTTCCACCAGCCGGCCACTCGCCAGATCATCGGCGATCAGCCATCGCGGCAGCCCGCCCCAACCCAGCCCCTCACGCATCAGCATATGCTTAGTGCGCAGATCCGTCAGCCGCCAGGTGCGGTAGGCAAAGACGCCAAAGTCGCGCCCCTTGGTGCGCTCGGACTGGTCGGTGACAACGAGCTGGGTGTGTTCGCGCACCTCCTCGATCGCCACCGGCTTCAGCAGCAGCGCCAGCGGGTGGCTGGGCGCGGCAGCCAGAACTATCGACATGAAGCCGATGCGCACAAGGTGGACGTCGACCTCGCCCAGCAGGCCGCCAACACCGAGATCGGCTTGCCCGCTGACGACATGATCGGGGATCAGGCCGAGCGTGCCGATATGGAGGCGCAGCATCACGGTCGGAAACTGAGCCTCGAACGCCTTCAGCACCCGCACCAGAACCGGTGAGGGCAGCGCCGCATCGACCGACAGCGCCACTTCGGCTTCCAGCCCCTGATGGTGGCCGTCGACGCGCGAGCGGATGCGCTGCAGCACACCGGTCATGCGTCGCGCGTCCTCCAGCATCGCCCGCCCGATCTCGGTCAGTTGCGGCTCGCGCGTACCCTCGCGCTCGAACAGTTTCAGCCCGAGCTGCGCCTCCAGATTGGCGATAGCATAGCTGATGACCGATTGCGCGCGGTTGAGCTTGCGGCCGGCGGCGGAGAAACTGCCGGTGTCGGCCACCGTGACCAGGATCTGCAGTTGGTCGAGTGTTGGGTTGGGTTGCATCGTTCCATCCATAAATTAGATGGATTATACACAAAATATACCAGTTTTTCAAATGGGCTGGCAGACCCATATTTGCCGGGACATTTCAACTCATCCTGGAGACCCGCCATGTCCATCCTTCTTGTCACTTCCAGCCCGCGCGGCAATGCCTCACACTCGACCCGTATCGCCACCGAGCTCGCCGAAAAACTGATTGCCGCCGATCCCTCGTCCAAGCTTGTCGTCCGCGACCTCGTCGCCAACCCGCTGCCGCATATCGATCCCGATTATTCGACCGGCATCTACACACCGGTCGAAGCTCGCACCCAGCGCCAGGCCGAGGTCGTCGGCGTCTCCGACGGCGTGTTGGATGAATTGTTTGCGGCCGACACCATCATCCTCGCCACCGGCTTCATCAATTTCGGCATCTCGTCGACCCTGAAATCCTGGGTCGATCATATCGCCCGCACCGGCAAGACTTTTGCCTATGGCGAGAATGGCCCGAAGGGCCTCGTCACCGGCAAGAAGGTCTACATCGTCCTTGCCTCGGGCGGCATCTATTCGGAAGGCGCTGCCGTGCAGATGGATCACGCCATCCCTTACCTGCGCAGCGTGCTCGGCTTCATCGGCATGACCGACGTCGAAGTCATCCGCATCGAAGGCGTCGGCATGGGGCCCGAGGCCGTTACCGCCGCTCTGGCCAAGGCATCGGCCAAGGTGGATGCGGTGGTGACCTCGACCGGGGCAGTTGCCGCTGCCGCGTAGAGCGCGAACAACTGGTAATCAGAACCGAAAAAGGCAGGCGCTGGGCGCCTGCCTTTTTGCACTTGCCTGATGCTTGCAGCTTTACGTCGCTCCGAAGTCGCGCGACATTGCCATTCGCGACGCTACCCGAACATCTTCTCGCCCTGTTCGTCGACCAGCTGGATACCCTTCTTGATCGAGATGTCGACAGCGTCGTCGAGCCCGGCAAAGCGGTCGGCGCGGATGAATTTGTGCTCCTTCATCACGCCGTCGATTTCCTTCGAAACCACACCGCAGGTTTGGTATTGGCCCTCCGCCTTGTAGGGCGTGGCGCTGATCAAAAATCCCTTGTGCTCGATCTGCTTTGCCGGTGCAGCACTCTTTGGTTCGCCCGCGTCACCGCCGAAAAGACGTTTCAGAAAAGACATGGGCGCGCCCTCCAACGGCAATCATCCTACATCACATAGCGTGGTGCAGGATGATTTCACTAGCGGTCCCTAAGCAAACGGGCAAGCGCTGCATCCGCCGCAGAGTCAGTCGCGCGACAGCGCTTCCAGGGCTTCGGCGGCCCCTTTCAGTATGGCGATCGCCTCGGCCTGCTTTTCAGCCGGCGCATCGACAAAGTCGCCGAGGGCTGCGCGCAATCGGTGGCGAACGGCGCGGAATTCGTCGCGCTTTTCCGAACCGCCGCGGCCGCGGCGTCCGCCATCCTCGCCGTCGTCGTTCCAGCCAAACCAGTCGCGCGCCTTCGCCATCTTGCGGCCGAAGCGTTCGAGATGGTCGAGCACATTGTCGATCATCTCGCGGTTTTCGTCGAGATGCGCCTGCCCGGCTTCGGTGATCGAAAACACCTTCTTGTTGCCTTCCGCCGACGAGACGGCATAGCCGGCCTCTTCAAGGAAGGTCAGCGTCGGATAGACCACGCCCGGGCTCGGGCTGTAGACGCCGCTGGTGCGCTCCTCCAGCGCCTTGATGATGTCGTAGCCGTGGCGCGGCGCCTCGGCCAGCAGCGACAGCGTGATCAGCTTGAGATCGCCGTCGGCCAGCATGCGCCCGGCGCGGAACATGTCGCCCGGCCCACCGCGCCCGCCGCCCCTCATCCCGCGGCCGAATGGGCCGAAGCCGCCGCCACGACCGCCGAATTTACCGGCCATATGCATGAAAACGCGCTCGGCATGCTCGCCGAAATGATGATGTCCGTGCATTGTCTGCTCCTTGAGCTATGTCTTACGATATATCTTAATTAGCCAGGCGAGGTGATTGAGTCAAGATATATCTTTCGATGTAACTTGATTCCCGCACGGGATTGAAAGAGCGCGTTTGCGGCTAAGGCAGTGGCTGAACCTCTCCGGAGTCCCAAAAGGCCCGGGGCACGCAGCTTGTCTGCGCCGCTTACCAGCGGCCCTTTCGCCGGTTCCGGGCATAGAGAAGATCGGCGAAGTGATCATAGGCATAGCGCGTCAACGGCAGCACGGTGCGGTTGCCGAAAAGCGCTGCCAGCCAGCCCTCGCCCGGCGTCATCCGCCAGACGGCAATTGCGACGTCGGCGCCAACCAGCAATTTACCGTCCGCATCGGTTGCGTGCAGCCGGCGGCGGATGTCCTCCAGCGACACGCCGTGTCCGGCCAGTGCCGCCGGTTCGGCATTGATGTCGCGAAACGCGATCCGCCCCGCCTTGATCGCCTCGACCAGCCGTCGCTCCTGCCTGACGATACCGGCATCGCAAACCGGACAACGGGTGTTGTACCAGATGGTCAGCAGAGGCTTGGGCATGTGTTTCGAGACGCGAGCTGAAGGGCTGCGCTGACTATCCGGGAAATACCTTCGCCTCGCAACATTTCGGGCCAGCCTGGCCGGGCGCCGTTAAGCGGCGCCTGACCGTGCTGGGACTCGGCAGCTTGCACGGATCTGTAGCCGCGCAACGCCTCAGCCGAGCGAGGCGATGATCTCGCGATAGGCCAATTCCGGGAAAGCCTTGAGCGTCCGCGTCCTCACGTTACCACCTGTCGCCAGCATCAGCGAGAAGCGAGCGAGCACCGCATCGTCGGGCGCTTCGACGACCGCCACCATATCGCATTCGCCCATGGTGAGATAAACCGCCTTGAACGAGCCGCCCATGTCTCCCAGCAGCTTCTTGGCAGCATCGAGCCGCTTCGGCGACTCGCGCACATTTTTGGCGCCCTGCTCCGTCCAGTTGATCAGCACGATATAGTTTGTCATGCACACCTCCCTCCGGGGCCTCGGAGCACGGCGTCACTGCCGGGGCGGGCATCCGGTTTGTCGCCCAGAAAATGCATCCGACACGAGATTATCCTCCCACAGCAGGTGTGCTGCAACAACAACCGCACCGTCTGCGAGACAATTCCTGGCATGAACGAAAAAGGGCGCCGCAGCGCCCTTTAAATTGCCTGTCCGTTACCCGACATCAGCTGTCGAGGAAGCTCCGCAGCTTGCGCGAGCGGCTCGGGTGCTTGAGCTTGCGCAGCGCCTTGGCTTCGATCTGGCGGATGCGCTCGCGGGTGACCGAGAACTGCTGGCCGACCTCCTCCAGCGTGTGATCGGTGTTCATGCCGATGCCGAAACGCATTCTGAGCACGCGCTCTTCGCGCGGGGTGAGCGAAGCAAGCACCCGCGTCGTCGTTTCGCGCAGATTGGCCTGGATCGCCGCGTCGATCGGCAGGATCGCCATCTTGTCCTCGATGAAATCGCCGAGATGCGAATCCTCCTCGTCGCCGACCGGCGTTTCGAGCGAAATCGGCTCCTTGGCGATCTTCAGCACCTTGCGCACTTTTTCCAGCGGCATGGCGAGCTTTTCCGCCAGTTCCTCCGGCGTCGGCTCGCGGCCGATCTCGTGCAGCATCTGGCGCGAGGTACGCACGATCTTGTTGATCGTCTCGATCATGTGCACCGGAATGCGGATGGTACGCGCCTGGTCGGCGATCGAGCGGGTGATCGCTTGCCGGATCCACCACGTCGCATAGGTCGAGAACTTATAGCCGCGGCGGTATTCGAATTTGTCGACCGCCTTCATCAGGCCGATATTGCCTTCCTGGATCAGGTCGAGGAATTGCAGGCCGCGATTGGTGTATTTCTTGGCGATCGAAATGACGAGGCGCAGATTGGCTTCCACCATTTCCTTCTTGGCGATCGCGGCTTCGCGCTCGCCCTTCTGCACCTGGTTGACGATCTTGCGGAATTCGAGGATCGAGATCGCCGTTTCGGTGGCGAGGTTCTGGATCTCGGCGCGCAGGTCGCGGATCGCGTCCTTCTCGTTCTTGGTGAATTCCTTCCAGCCGCGCGAGGTCAGATTGCCGATCGAGCGCGTCCAGTTGGGATCGAGTTCCGAGCCCTGGTATTCCTTCAGGAATTCCTCGCGGCGCACGCCATAGCTTTCGGCCAGCCGCAACAGCTTGCCTTCGTTCTGCACCAGGCGCTTGTTGATGTCGTAGAGCTGCTCGACCAATGCCTCGATGCGCGCTGTGTTCAGGGACAGCGACTTCACCGCCTTGATCAGCTGGTCCTTCAGCTCCTTCAGCCGGCGGTCCTGGCTGGGCGACAGCGTGCCGGCGGCAGCCAGCCGGTTCTCGACCTGCTGGTCCTGCAGCTTGCGCAATTTCTTATAGGTGTCGGCGATGACGTCGAGCGTCTCCATCACCTGCGGGCGCAGCTCCGCTTCCATCGCCGCCAGCGACAGGCTCGCTTCGTCCTCGTCTTCCTCGTCGTCGTCCGTCAGACCGCGCGTATCGGCGCCGACATTGGTGATGTCGTCCTCGTCCTCGCGCGAACGGCGCGGCTTTTCCTCGGTCTTGGCTTCCTCGATCCGCTCGACCACCGGCGCCTGCTTGGCCTCCGGTCCGGCATAAGTCGCTTCGAGGTCGATGATCTCGCGCAACAGGATCTTCGATTCGTTGAGCTCGTCACGCCAGATGATGATGGCCTGGAAGGTCAGTGGGCTTTCGCACAGGCCCGCGATCATCGTCTCGCGGCCGGCCTCGATGCGCTTGGCAATCGCGATTTCGCCTTCGCGCGACAGAAGCTCGACCGAGCCCATTTCGCGCAGATACATGCGAACCGGATCGTCGGTGCGATCGGTCGGCTCTTTCTTGGTGGTCGTCGCGGCAACGGCGGTACCGGTCTGCTCGGCCAGTTCGTTGGCGTCTTCCTCGGCGTCGGCAGCCGCATCGGCGGCTTCGGGCTCCTCGCCCTGCTCGTCGTCCTCGACCACGTTGATGCCCATGTCGGAGAGCATGGCCATCGTGTCCTCGATCTGCTCGGAGGTCACTTCCTCCGAGGGCAGCACCGAATTCAGTTCGTCCATGGTGACATAGCCGCGCTTCTTGGCGGCCTTGATCATCTTCTTGACAGCATCGTCGGAAAGGTCGAGCAGAGGCCCGTCGGTGGCGCCTTCACGTTCGGTCTCGACCTCTTCCTTTTCTTTTGTCGCCATTCTTTATTATCTCCAAGCGGCCAAGTATCAAGCCGCGTAAGCTGCCGTGCCGGTTAAATCAGATGCGCTCGCTCTAGAACGCGCTTCCCCGGGCCAGTAACTGCATCTCTCGTTAAGTCCAGATTAACCCTGGTATCTGTGGCAGGCTGACTGCCTGTCCAGTGACCGGTACCTCACATCGCTGCATTTTCCGTCGACGCCGGTACGGGTTAACGTTTCGAATCGTCCTGATTCCGTCATTCCGCCAGAAGGTCAAGCGCCTCTCGCATGATTCGCATGAAAAAAGCGAATCAATTACCCGACTTAAAGCGCCGCGGCTGATTCGACGCGCAAGCACGGTTCTGCACTTTACACTCTTTCGTAAGCTTCGACCTACACCCGCCCGGCCCTGCCCGAGGACACACCGAACCCTTCGATCAGCGCTTCCGTTGCTTGCACATCACGAAATTGCGCCTGGATCTCGACGAGATGCCGGTAGTTTTCGTCCGTGGGATCGCTGGCGAGCGCCGCTTCCGCCTGTTTCAGCTCCTTATGTAAGGTGCGCGCGCTGCGCTGCAAGTGGAGCGCCTGGCTGAAGGCGTCGCGGGCATCGTCAAGTCCGGCTGTTTCCAGCGCCGGCCATTGCCGCGCCCGCTTGATCAGTGCCACGACGCGCGCCCAGATCTCGCCGCAGCCGGCCCGTTCGATCGTCGCGATCACCGCGTTGCGGTCGTTGGCCATGTCATGCGCCATCGCATCGAGAATGGCCGCATGCAATCGCTTCAGATCGCTGTTGGCGAGGTCGAGGAACTCGACATGTGCGAAATTCTCGTCGATCAGCGCCGGATGATTGACAAGAGCTGCGATGATCGTCGCCTCGCGCACCGACATTCCCTCGCTGCCGCGCTTGACAAGCGCCGAGCGGCCAAGGCTTTCGGTGATCGCGGTGCGTCCGCCGGCATTGCCGCCGCGTGCGAACTGTCCGCCAGGAGCTGAGCCCTTGCCCTGAAAGCGCCCGCCGGGACGCCCATCTTGCCGCCCCCCTTGATAGCCTTTGCGCGCGCCGCGCTGGGTGCCGAAAAAGCTTAGCACCCGCTCGCGCATTTCCTGTTGGTAGTGGTAGCGCAAGCTCTCGTCACGGATGCGGCTGGTCAGTTCGCGCAGCGTCTTTTCCAGTTCCGCCCGTCGCTCCGGCGTGTCGAAGATGCCGCCGGCCGTTTCGCGCACCCACAAAAGTTCGGCGAGCGGCCGCGCCTCGGAAAGCACGGCGCGAAACGCGTCCGGCCCTTCGGCCTTGACCAGATCGTCGGGATCCTTGCCTTCGGGCAGAAGCGCAAAGCGCACCGAGCGGCCTGCCTGGACCGCCGGCAGCGCCATGTCGGCGGCGCGCCATGCCGCCTTCAGTCCGGCCTGGTCGCCATCGAAGCACAGCACCGGCTCGCCGGCCATGCGCCACAGGAGTTCGAGCTGGTTTTCGGTCAGCGCGGTGCCGAGCGGCGCCACGACATTCTCGAACCCGGCCTGCGCCAGCGCGATCACGTCCATATAGCCCTCGACGGCGATGACCGTGCCGCCCTTGGCCAGCGCCCCCTTTGCCAGTGCTTGGCGCGCACGGGCGAAGTTGTAGAGCACATTGCCCTTGTGGAAGAGCTCGGTGTCGGGCGAATTCATGTATTTGGCGAGCGCATCAGCGGCCAGCGCCCGCCCGCCAAAGGCGATGATCTTGCCTCTGGAATCCGGGATCGGGAACATGATGCGGTCGCGGAACCAATCGTAGGAAACCGGAACGTCGTCGCCATGGCGCACCAGCCCGCACGCCTCGATATCGGCCTTGGGCACGCCCTTGGCGGCAAGATGCTCCTTCAGCGCGTTGCGGCTGTCAGGCGCATAGCCGAGCCGGAACGACTGCTGCGTAGCCGGTGTCAGCCCGCGGTCGCGCAGATAGGCGCGGGCTTTTGCGCCTTCCGGTCCCTGCAGCCGCTCCTGGAAGAAGGCAGTCGCCATTTCCATGATTTCGGTCAGGCTGGCACGTTCCTTTTCGCGCCGTTCCTCCTGGGCATCGCGAACCGGCATCGGCACGCCGGCCATGTCGGCGATCTTCTCGACTGCTTCGGGAAAGCTCATCCCGTCGAGTTCGGTGAGGAACTTGAAGTGATCGCCCGAAACCGAGCAGCCGAAGCAATGGTAGCGGCCCTTCTTGTCCTCGCAATGGAACGACGGGCTCTTCTCGCCATGGAAGGGACAGCACGCCCAATAATCGCCGCGCGGCGCGTTGGTTTTCTTCCTGTCCCACGCAACGCGCTGGCCGATCACCGATGAAATCGGCACGCGGTCGCGTATCTCGTCGAGGAAGGCAGGTGGAAAGCGCATCGGGAACGGCTCGGTTGTCCTCCATATAATCACGCCGGCGAAACCCGACGACTCCTAATGCGGACCATACCCGGTTTTCACAGGGCACAAGAAGACGGCCGTTGCGGGCCGCCTTCTTTCCTATTCCGGCATAGCGCCGGTCGACGTTTTGACAGTCAGTGCGCGGCGATCGCGCCGAAAATGATGCCGGAGACGACGCTGACCAAGAGATAGTCGTTGCCGACGCGGATCCATTCCTGGCCACGGCCCGGACGACGCAGGCCGTAGTGGCGATAGTCCCGGATCGGCTGGTGGCGCTTCCAGCTCGAATATTTCTGGCCGTTGCGCCAATGGTTCCTCTTCACGACGACTTTCTTCTTCACCACGACGCGCTTCTTCACGTGCTTGTCCGGCTTCTTCCAGTCGACCTGGCTGTAGGTCGACTGCGGTGCATTCGGCGCGTTCAGCGGCGCTGCCTGGCCCTGCAGGGACGTCGCACCCAGCATCGAGACGGCGACTGCGGAAAGGATGATGCGTTTCATGACGGGAGTACTCCTTGGTTGTCGATGCCCAAGCAGTAGCCCGAAGAATGAACCGAAACTGAACACGCGGATTACGTTTTTGTAATGATTTCATACATTTATAATAGCTAATTCAACACTTCGCTCAAACCAGATCTGAAGGGGTCGTCGGCACTTGACCGCGCGGTCATCCAGAAGCTGGCCGGCAATGCAACCATTTTGCGATCCATCCATTTCCGACACGCCCTGTCGCGCACCAACAGCCGGCCGAATTGGGCAAAATTTATTATCCGGCTAAAAGTAGTCGTAGTAGTATCGACCCCTTGCAATGTCCTTGATTCGCCCCCTCTTTTGCCTCTTCGCCGTCATGGGTGCTCGCATCGCTGACGCCTGTCGGAATGCGAGCCTGAAATGAGCGGTTCGGTCGTTTTGCTGCATCTTGCCGGCGCGGTGGCGCTGATGCTGTTTGCCACCCGCTTGGTGAAGACCGGCGTCGAGCGCGCCTATGGCGATGTGCTGCGCCACAAGCTGCGCGCCACCATGCGCAATCCCTTCATGGCGGTTCTGGCCGGCTGCGGCCTGGCGATCGCGCTGCAAAGCTCCACCGCCGTCACCTTGCTGGTCGGCTCCTTCGCCGGCGCCGGCATCGTCAGCGGCATTTCGGGCCAGCTTGCCGTGCGTGGCGCCGAGATCGGCTCGGCGCTGGTGGTCAAGCTGCTCACCTTCGACCTGTCGCTGCTGGTGCCGATCTGTCTTGTCGCCGGCACCGTCATGTTCATGGCCACCGAGCGACGCGACTGGCGCCAGTTCGGCCGTATCCTGGTCGGCATCGGCCTGCTGGTATTGTCGCTGGAGATGATCGGCCAGGCATCGGAGCCGCTGCGCCAGAGCACGCTGATGCCGGTCATCGTCGATTACTTTTCCAGCGACCCGGTCACCGCCTATCTGCTGGCGGCGCTGGTCACCTGGCTGTTTCATTCCTCGATCGCCGCGGTGCTGCTGATGGTGACGCTGGCCGGCCGTGGCTTCATCCCGCCCGAACTCGGCATCGTGCTGGTGCTCGGCGTCAATCTGGGTTCGTCGATCATCGCGCCGCTGCTCACCCGCAATGCGGAGCCGGGCGTGCGTGTCGTACCGATCGGCAATCTCCTGATGCGCGGCATGGGCTCTCTGGCCATGCTGATCCTGTTCCTGTGGTTGAAGCCGCCGGTCGCCTTTCTCGGCGCCACCGTGCCCGACCAGATCGTCAACGCGCATATCCTCTTCAACATCCTGATCCTGGTTGCCGGCCTGCCACTGGCCGGCCTCGTCTACCGCGTTTCGGAAAAGATCGTGGCGCTCGGCACCAAACCGGCGCCGGCCGAAGCGCTCGACGTCGTCGAGCTGTCCGCGCTCAACGACAGCGCGCTGGATGTGCCGAGCCAGGCGCTGGCCAACGCCACCCGTGAGGTGGTGCGGGTCTGCGAGACGGTCGAGATCATGCTGAAGCGCATCATCGAGCTCTATGAGAGCGCCGACGCTGACAAGATCAAGGCACTGGCCGCGCTCGACGACCGCGTCGACAAGAAGCACGCCGCGATAAAGCTCTATCTGGCCAAAGTCACTAAGAACCCGTTGAGCGAGGACGAGGCGCTGCGCTGCCAGGAGTTGATCGGCGCCTGCGTCAAGCTCGAACAGGTCGGCGACATCATCGTGCGCAACATGCTGGTGCATGTCAGGAAGAAGCTCGAGCGCGGGCTGGAATTCACGCCCGAGGGCTGGCGCGAGCTTAGCGCCTTTCACGCCTCGGTGCTCGCCAACGCACGGCTTGCCTTCAACGTGCTGGTCTCGCGCGATCCGGAGACCGCCCGCCAGCTGGTGCTGGAAAAGGACCGGCTGCGCGACCGCGAGAAGGAGACCAGCGCCAGCCATTTCGTGCGGCTGCGCGACGGCACCGCCAAGAGCGTCGAGACCAGCTCCATCCATCTCGACACCATCCGCGACTTGAAGCAGATCAACTCGCTGCTCGCCTCGATGGCTTATCCCGTGCTCGAGGAACGCGGCCTGCTTACCGGCTCGCGGTTGAAGGCCGGGTGATCCCGGAGCCTTGTCCTTCTCCCACAACAAAGGGAGAAGGAAAAACTGCCGCGCCTGCCCGATCAAGAAAACCTAAAGCGGCGTCGACAATTTCTGGATTGCCCGCGGCTCCCGTTCGTGATTTGAGGCCATCTCATTCAAGGATCGCCTTCCAGCACCATGCTTCCCCTCATCGCCCTGTTCATCGCTGCATTCGCATTCGGCACCACCGAATTCGTCATCGCTGGCGTGCTGCCGCAGGTGGCGGATGGCCTTGGCGTCTCCATCCCAACTGCCGGCTACCTCGTCTCCGGCTATGCCGGCGGCATCGCGATCGGCGGACCGCTGTTGACGCTCGCCACCAAGACGCTGTCGCGCAAGGCCTTGCTGCTTGGCCTTGCCGCAGCCTTCACCATCGGCCAGGCCGCTTGCGCACTTGCACCGGATTTCGCCTCCATGTTGCTGCTGCGGATTGCGGTGGCTGTGGCACACGGCGCCTATTTCGGCGTCGCGATGGTGGTCGCGGTCGGCCTGGTCCGCCAGGACCAGCGTGGAATGGCCGTTGCGCTCATCCTGTCGGGCCTGACCGTCTCCAATGTCATCGGCGTGCCAGCTGGCACGGCGATCGGCAACATTTGGGGCTGGCGTGCGACGTTCTGGGTGATGTGCGCGCTTGGTGTGGTTTCCATCGCCGCCATGGCCGCCCTCCTCCCACGCAAGACGGGATCGTCGCGCCAGTCCGTCAGTTTTGGCAGCGAGGTTCGCGTGCTTGCACGCCAGCAGGTCTGGACGTCGCTGATCCTCATGCTGATGCTGATGATCGGCCAGTTCGGCCTCTTCACCTACATCACGCCGACGCTGCTTGAGATCACCGGCCTCGACGAGGGTCTGGTGCCCTGGGTACTCCTGCTCAACGGGGTCGGCGCGACGATTGGCGTCTTTCTTGGCGGGCGGCTTGCCGACTGGAAACTGATGCCGTCGCTCATCACCATGCTTTTCATGCAGGCGGTGACACTTGCCGTCATTTACGCCGTCAGCCCGTACCCGGTGCCGATGGTCGTGGCGATCACTATCTGGGGCGGTCTCAGCTTCGCCATCGGCACGCCGATCCAGACCCGTATCCTGACCTGGACGGCGGATGCCTCCAATCTCGCCTCATCGCTCATCCCGGCCGGCTTCAATGTCGGCATCGCGCTGGCCGCCTCACTCGGCGCCGCCATGCTCAATGCCGGTTATGGCTATCGCAGCCTGCCAGTGGTTGGCGCCATAGCCATGCTGGTCGCCGTGGCGGTCGCGCTTGCCTCGCATATCTGGGAATGGCGCCGCAACACGACGCCGCCGCTGCCGGCCGCAGCCGAATAGACGGCAGACTCTAAAATCGCTCCGGTAGCGCAGGCTTTCGGCGCCGGGTCGCCTGCGCGACGTCTGCCTTTTTGCGCTTGTGGGTTTCGTGGAGATCAATAGGATTCGGAAGTTGATCTTCAGGGGCGGCTTTCTAAAATCGAGTATCATCAATTGGGCCTACCACCTGGAGTGAACAACAATGGCCGACCACACGTCCGAGAAGTCGGCGAAGGCCGCCGCCGAGCGGGTCGCTACGAAACCGACCAAACCGCGCAAGGCGACGCCGAAGCTGCAGTCCGGCAAGGCCGCGAAACCGGCACTCCTCGCAGGCGGCAACCCCCAGATCGCGAAGGCTGAAGGCGACGCTCCCGTGCAGGCCTACATCGCGGCAATGCCGGGCTGGAAAAGCGACGTCGGGCGCCGCCTCGACGCAATCATCGTGCGCACCGTCCCCGGCGTGCACAAGGCAGTCAAATGGAACTCGCCGTTTTACGGCATCAAGGGCCAGGGCTGGTTTCTGTCGTTCCATGTCTTCACCCGCTACGTCAAAGTGACCTTCTTCCGAGGCACGTCGCTGCGTCCTCTTCCTCCCGGCGAATCCAAGCACAAGGAAGTGCGCTATCTCGACGTTTATGAGGACCAGCTCGACGAAGCTCAGTTTGCCGCTTGGGTGAAGCAAGCCAGCCAATTGCCCGGCGAACGAATGTAAGATGCATCGCGAGCTACCCAAGCGCGGCAGCAAGCACCTCATTCAAGCGTGCGAACGCGGCGGACTCGTCTGGCGCATGGGCCGGATTGACTTCTGTGATGGTCAGGCCGCGCCATTGCGGCAGGCCGGTCAGCTGCTTTAGCACGAAGGCGGCGTCCTCCAGTTTGAGACCGTCGCAACGGCGCACATTCTCAGCAATCGGAAAATCGATAAAGGAGAGCACATCGACATCGAAGTGAATAAGCACGCAGTCAAAGCGCGCCGCCCATTCGGCCGCGCGCGCCGCCGCCGCCTCGATATCACTCAAAGCTTCCTCACGCGATATAACTTTAATCGCGTTATCTCTGATCACCGCGGCTTCGGGCGGAGTGATGTTCTCGACGCCGAAATAGAGGAGTTGCTGAGGCACGAGCATCGGACGGGTTGGGCCGAGCCTGGCGAGCGAAGGTTCGCACCCGGGAATATCGAGCAGATGAGCGACACCAGTCCAGTCCAAGGCGCCGTCGCTTGTGTCAGGTGTGTTGAGATCGGCGTCGAAGTCTATGTAGATGAGTCCGATCCGCGCGCCGGCCGCCTTCGCCCCGGCGACCGTTCCCAGCTCCACAGTACAATCGCCGCCTAAAACAAGCACGTCTTCCTGCGCTGCGATCGCCGTCGCCACGTGGCTTGCGACCAAGTCACAGGCCTGGCACACGGCCTCCAGGTTCATGGCCTGCTGCCGCAAGGGATCCGGTCGCCATCGGAACGACGCAACATCGCCGTGATCCCTGATGGTTCTGCCTCGGCTCGCGAGCGCCTCTGCGAGCCCATGTCGCCGAAAGGCCGAAGGGGCTTGTTCCTGCCCCGGCGAATAGGCGCCGGCGCTGGGGGGGCGCCGACAATGTTCAACAAACGCGCCGCCAAATCGAAGCTCCATTTTCGTATGATCCTCGTTGCAAAACGGGTCTGGAGGGACGAAGGTTCCTCCTCGACGTCGAGAGTTTGTCGCCCGCGCCGGAGCGGCAAACGGCTCGCCGCATCGATGCCGTCGTGAGACGCCGGACGCCGAACGTTCACAAAGCCACTGGGACCAATCATGACCAAAGCGACAACAGCCATGAAGAAGAGCGGCTCGAAGGAAGGAGCAGGAGGAGACACTCCCTCTCAATTGATAGATGCGAGAATCAACGAGCTGAGCGACTGGCGGGGCGAGATGCTCGCTCGGGTCCGAACCCTCATCAAGCAAGCCGACCCCGAAGTGGTCGAGGAGTGGAAGTGGAGAGGGGTTCCGGTGTGGGAGCACGCCGGAATTATCTGCACCGGTGAGACGTACAAGAACGTCGTGAAGATGACCTTCGCCAAAGGCGCCTCGTTGGAGGACCCTGCAGGCCTCTTCAACTCCAGCCTCGAAGGCAACACCAGACGCGCCATCGATTTCCATGAGGGCGACAAGATCGATGAAGAGGCGTTGAAGGCACTCATACGCGCCGCCGTGGCACTGAACATGTCGGTGCGAGCTACTGCCCGCTCTCAGAAGAAACCGAAGAGCGCTTGAGGATCATCCGCATCCGGCGGGGCTGGCTCCTCGCGGTCGCCTTCCCCACGACTTATGAGCGTCGCTGCAGCGGGAAAACCCCTACTGCAGCAGCCCCTTGACAATGCCGCTCGCCTTGGAGAAATCCATCTGTCCGGCGTATTTCTCCTTGAGCACGGCCATCACCTTGCCCATGTCCTTAACGCCGCTGGCGCCGGTCTCGGCGATGGCGGCGCGGATCGCCGTTTCGGTCTCGGCCTGGCCCAGTTGCGTCGGCAGGAAGTCTCGTATGATAGCCATCTCGTCGCGCTCCTGCGCGGCAAGCTCCGGCCGCTTGCCGTCGTCGAACGCCTTGGCCGACTCTTCGCGCTGCTTCACCATCTTGGCCAGGATCTGCAGGATCTCGTCATCGCTGGCCGGCTCCTTGCCGGCGCCGCGATTGGCGATGTCGCGGTCATGAATGGCCGCCTGGATCAGCCGCAATGTCGGCAGCCGGCGCTTGTCCTGCGCCTTCATCGCACTCTTCAGGGATTCGGCGATTTTGCTGCGCATGATGCTTTCTCCTTCGAACGCGACGGACAATAGCCGTGCCGAAAGCCCAAGGCAAATTCGATGCCGCCCGGCAAACCGCTGATATTGTTCGACGAAATAAATCCAGGCTCGTACGGCGTGGCATCATTGACCGCCTTGGCGCCTTCCCCTATGTACTGGGTCTTGCATGAACTGAATTTTTGTTGCGCGCGCTGGCTGCGAAATCGCCGCTGCGCGCGGTTTGCTGCGCAGAATGGTTCGCCGGACCGATTGAAGGGTGCAGCCTTTTAGGAGTGCCGCCATGGCAACGATGACCGCCGCGTCGACGCCCCCTTGGGCCACCGAGAAGCCGACCGCCTTGCTGGTGCTGGCCGACGGCACCGTCATCGAGGGCCGCGGCCTTGGCGCTACCGGCTCCGCGGTCGCCGAGGTTTGCTTCAACACCGCACTGACAGGCTATCAGGAAATCCTCACCGACCCGTCCTATGCCGGCCAGATCGTCACCTTCACCTTTCCGCATATCGGCAATATCGGCACCAATGACGAAGACATCGAGGATCTCAACCCGGTCGCGCGGGCGGGCGCCGTCGGTGCCGTGTTCAAGGCCGACGTCACCAACCCGTCCAGCTATCGCGCCGCAGCTGGACTCGACCAATGGCTGAAGAAACGTGGCATCGTAGCGCTTTCCGGCATCGACACCCGCGCGCTGACCGCGCTGATCCGTGAAAAGGGCATGCCCAACGCCGTCATCGCGCACGCGCCTGACGGGGTCTTCGACATCGACGATCTGAAGCGCCGCGCCGCCGCCTGGTCCGGCCTGATCGGGCTTGACCTGGCCAAGGACGTCACTTCCGGCCAGTCCTCGGTCTGGCGCGAGACGCCCTGGGTATGGGACGAGGGTTTTGGCGAACAGATCGATCCGGCGATGCATGTCGTCGCCATCGACTACGGCGTCAAGCGCAACATATTGCGCCTGCTTGCCGGTCTCGGCGCCAAGGTTACCGTGGTGCCGGCCAACACCGGCGCCGAGGAGATCCTCGCCATGCGGCCCGACGGCATCTTTCTCTCCAACGGTCCCGGCGACCCGGAAGCCACCGGCGACTATGCCGTGCCGGTCATCCAAGACCTGCTGAAGACCGACATCCCGGTCTTCGGCATCTGCCTCGGCCACCAGATGCTGGCGCTGGCGCTGGGCGGCAAGACCGCAAAGATGCATCAGGGCCATCACGGCGCCAACCATCCGGTCAAGGATCACACTACCGGCAAGGTCGAGATCGTCTCAATGAATCACGGCTTTGCCGTCGATGCCGACTCGTTACCGAGCGGCGTCGAAGAAACCCATGTCTCGCTGTTCGACGGCTCGAACTGCGGCATCACGCTGACAGGAAGGCCGGTGTTCTCGGTCCAGCATCATCCCGAAGCCTCGCCCGGCCCGCAGGATTCGCACTATCTGTTCCGCCGCTTCGTCAATCTCATCCGCGAAAAGCGCGGTGAGCCGGCGCTGGCGGAGCGCGCCTGATTCAGGTTCGCACCGTCGCCGTCGTGACGTCCTTCACCGCGACCGGTCTTTCGACCCTGAGCACGAATGCGATCAGCGACAGAGCGAGAAAGATACCGCCGAGCACAAAGGGCGCGCCGCCGAACGTCACGGGCGCGCTCGGCCCGGTGAACCAGGCGAAGATTCCCGTATAAAGCAACGGCGTGATGATGCTGGTGATCGAAAACACGCTCGTCATCGCACCTTGCAATTCGCCTTGCGCCGAGGGCGGCACCTTGGCCGCCGCCAAGCTCCGCAGCGGCGGGTCGGCGAGTGCCTCGAGGCAGGTCGCCACGATCACCGCATAGATCATCCAGCCCTTCCATGCCGCGGCGTAGCCGAAGGCGGCGAGCGCGGTAAAAGCAAGACCGATGGCGGCGGTCCGCCATTCGCCGAGCCGCGGGATGACGCGCGGCAGAACAAAACCCATGACCAGGGCTCCGCCAAGGCCGAAGACGCCGAGTGAGAGGCCGATCTGCTGTTCGCTCCAGCCGTAGCGGTAGCTGCCGACGAACGACCACACGGCAGGGTACATCATGTGGCCGAGCGTCATCAGGAAGAACACCAGCCCGATCCAGCCGATGCCATGATAGTTGCGCATCTGCTTCATGGCGCCGAGAGGATTGGCGCGGCGCCATTCAAAGCGGCGCCGGTGATGCTGCTCCAGCGTTTCCGGCAGGAAGAACCAGCCGACGATGAAGTTGATGAGAGCGAGCACCGCCGCTCCCCAGAACGGCACGCGTGGCCCGAATTCGCCAAGCAACCCGCCCAGCACCGGGCCGATGACGAAACCGACACCGAAGGCGATACCGAGCAGGCCGAAATTCTTCGCCCTGTTCTCGTCGGTGCTGACATCGGCGATAAAGGCTGAGGCGGTCGAGTAGCTGGCGCCGCTGATGCCGGCCAGCACACGGCCGATGAACAGGACCGAATACGACCACGCCACTGCGCAGATCAGATTGTCGATGGCGAAGGTCAGCACAGAGGCCAGCAGGATCGGGCGGCGGCCGAAGCGGTCGCTTAGGTTGCCGACCAGCGGCGCGAACAGGAACTGCATGGCCGCATAGACGAAGAACAGCCAGCCGCCCTCGATCGCCGCTTCGCTGACACCAACGCCGGTCAGCTCCTGCAGATAGGCCGGCAGCACCGGCATGATGATGCCGATGCCGGTGATGTCGAGCAGCAGCGTGGTGAAAACAAGCGCAAGGCCCCGCCTGGCGGTTCTGGCATCGATCATGACGATATCGACTCCTTGAGCCGTCTCGGAGGCGGTAGGACCAGTTATAGGCGAGTCAGCCGCTCAGAACAATAAGGGAACAGGCCAGGAATTTTCATCCTGACATCAACTGTCGACATGAGTGCGGCCAGGCCCTGCGTCGCCGCCCGCGCATCAACGGTCTCAACGAGAGTCCGAACACCTCAGATCGAAGTGTTGAACGTATCGCAATCCGACAGCTTGCCGCTCTTGTAGCCACGCGCCAGCCAGGTCTGCCGCTGCTGCGACGTGCCATGGTTGAAGCTTTCCGGCACGACGTAGCCCTGCATCTTCTTCTGCATCGTGTCGTCGCCGATTTGCTGGGCGGCGTTCAGCGCCTCTTCCATGTCGCCCTGCTCCAGGATTCCCTTCTGCCCGGTGAAATGCGCCCAGACGCCGGCGAAGCAGTCGGCCTGGAGCTCGACCTGCACCGACATGTGATTGGCCTCGGCCTCGCCCATCTGCTGCCGCATCTGGTTGAACTTGGGCAGGATGCCGGTGAGATTCTGCACATGATGGCCGACCTCATGCGCGATCACATAGGCTTGCGCGAAATCGCCAGAGGCGCCGAATTGCTGGTCGAGCTGCTGGAAGAAAGTGGTATCGAGATAGACCTTGCGGTCGCCGGGACAGTAGAACGGTCCGGCCGCAGACGAGGCGGAGCCGCAGGCCGAGCGGATCTGGCCGCTGAACAGCACCAGCTTCGGATCCTCATAGGTCAGGCCCTCGGCCTGGAAAATGCCGGTCCAGGTGTCCTCGGTCTCGGCCAGCACAGTCGAGACGAACTGCTTCATCTCGTCGGAGGCCGGCACACCGGTGCCGCCGCTGTTGTCGGTGATCTGACCGCCGCCGCCCGGCCCCAAGCCGCCACCGCCGCCGGCCAGGATCTGCAGCGGATCGATGCCGAAGGCCTTCAGCCCGAAATAGAGGACCACGAGAATGATGATGGTCGACAGCGACATTCCACCGCCGGAGCGGCCACCGACCGGGATGCGGAAGCGGCCGGGGCCGCCGCCCGGCAGGTTGAACCCGCCGCCCTGTCCGCGTTGGTCCTCGACATTGTCACTTTGACGACGGCCCTTCCAGAGCATGGCAACTCCCTGCGATGCACGTTCCCGTTAACTTGCCGATCTCATGGCCCGGTCCGAACCAACAAACAATTATCTCAATGGTTGCGCCAAGTCACAGTATTTTTCGCATCAAGGGCCGCCGGCTCTGGGCTCAGTCGATGCACGACACCCACGGCTAAGAAGCCTACCGGCGCATTTTTCTTGGACTTGGCGGTTACACTCAGATCTTCTGCTTGGTACCCGCGCTCTTGCCGTCCGAGCTTTTCGAACGCTCGTCGAAGCGGGCTGCGCCCTTTTTGAGCGGGCGGCCGGTTTCCGCTTCGGTCTTGCGTTCGTCCTTCGCCGCAGCTTGCTTCAATCCCTGGGCCGCTTGCTTGCCCTTCGCTGTCGGTGCCTGTTCGACGCCCATGGTATCCTCCTCGGTCTCACGCCAATTGCTGGCACGATCTCAAACGCAGCGGCAACGCGGCGGTTCCGGCAGGACTGTCGGCAATGGCGGTAGACTTAGCGTGTCGCCATCATTGCCTTACGAAACGCTTCAAGCGTCTCGGCGCTGACATGGCGCTCGTTGCCCTCGGCATCGACGCGACAAATCGGCAGTCTGCGCTATCTTGAGGCCATGACCGATCTCGCCGATGTGCGCCGCTTTTATGCGCGGCTGATGGCTGCCAATGCAGGTCCGGCCGATCCGCGTCTCGAAGACGTATTCGGCGCGGTGCCGCGCGAAGCCTTTCTCGGACCTGGGCCGTGGATGGTCGTCGCCGGCAACGGCAAGGTCGAAACGCCGAGCGCCGATCCTGTTCACATCTATCAGAACGTGCTGGTGGCGCTCGACGCCGACAAGGGCATCAACAATGGCGAGCCGTTCCTGCATGCCATGTGGATCGGCAAGGTGGCGCCAAAGCCCGGCGAGACCGTCACCCATGTCGGCGCCGGCACCGGCTACTACACAGCTCTGCTGGCACAGCTGGTTTTGCCTGGCGGCGCAGTCACCGCCTTCGAACTGGAATCCAGTCTCGCCGACCGCGCGAGACAGAACCTCGAAGCCTATGGCAATGTGACCGTCATCCATGGCGATGCGGTCATCGGCAGCCCGCCACCGTCCGACATCATCTATGTCAATGCCGGCGTTGCAGCACCAACGGCCGAGTGGCTGAAGGCGCTGAAGCCCGGCGCCCGCATGGTCTTTCCGTGGCGTCCGGCCGAGCGCGTCGGCCTCGCGGTGATGGTAAGCCGCACCGAACAGGGTTTTGCCTGCGACCCCTTCATGCGGTCATGGTTCATCCCTTGCATCGGCGCCTCGTCCGCAGGCCCCGCGACAAAAATCGACCGCGACAAGGCGGCACGCAGCCGCTCGATTTGGCTGATCGCCGATAAGGCACCGGACGCCACCGCCACCGCCGTCATCGGCGACGTCTGGTTCTCGTCGCAAAGTATTGGCGGCGGGCGGTCGCAATGACGTCGCCGAGGCGAGGCGTCCGATGCTTGCCCGTCGCCGGCTGGAGCGCTGGAAGTTTTTCCGGCCCTGTCGGACAGGCGTCCGCTCGCACGTCCTTTGGCCGAAATCCGGCCGCAACGGCACGGATGAAGAAAAAGGGAGAATCCAATGAGGAAGATCACCACTGCGACGTTCGTCAGCCTCGACGGCGTCATGCAGGCGCCCGGCGGTCCGGAAGAAGACCCGGTCGGCGGCTTCGAATTCGGTGGCTGGACGTTCCATTACTGGGACGACGTCGGGGGCGCCTTTATTGGTGAGACCTTCGCAAAACCATTCGCGCTGCTCCTCGGCCGCAAGACCTACGACATATTCGCCGCGCATTGGCCGTACCAGGAGAGCGGTCCGATCGCCGACAGCTTCAACGCCGCCACCAAATATGTGGCAACGCACCGGCCCGATACGCTGTCGTGGCAAAACAGCCAGTGGCTCGGCGACGACGTCGTGGCCACACTGCGCCAGCTCAAGCAGGAGGACGGCCCGGACCTGCTCATCCAGGGATCGAGCGAACTCATCCAGACCTTGCTCGCCAATGACCTGATCGACGAGATTAGTCTGCTGACCTTCCCGCTGGTGCTGGGCAAGGGCAAGCGGCTGTTTGGCAGCGGCGCAATTCCGGCGGCTTTCAAGCTGAACCGCTCACAGGCATCGACCACCGGTGTCATTATGGCGAGCTACGAACGCGCCGGTGAGATCAAGACTGGATCCTTCGCCCAGGAACAGCCGTCCGAAGCCGAGATCGAGAGGCGCCGGACCTGGAAGTAGACGACCGCACAGGGCTAACAACAAGGGATGGCCGGACACCGGCCGTCCCTGTGCCATTTGCCGATCACGCCGCCTGCTGCCGCCGCGCCAGCCCATCGCGGATGCACGCGGCAAACTCCCGCGCGGCGGGACCGACACCATGCTTCGGCAGGTGCAAATTGATCGAGAAATTCGGCAAGGCCGGCAGCTCCGGATCGGCAGACAGAATATCGAGGTCGGCAGGCACGGTGGAGGCCAGCCAGGTGGTGACGGCCAGATCCGAGCGCACCGTCGCTGTCGTCGCATCGAGGTTGCCGTTCTCGAACACGGTCCGCCATTCCAACCCATGCTCACTGAGCGCCGCTAGCACCGCCGGGCGGAACGCGCAGGTATCGGCCACCATCGAAACCGGCAAAGGCCGCTTGCGGCGAGCGACACCGCCTCTGGCGCCGACCCAGACCAGCCGGTCGATGGCGAGACATTCGCCGGTGGACGGACCGACCGGTTCCTCGATCACGGCAAGGTCTATCGTGCCAGATGCCAATGCCGCCGCAAGCTCCGGCGACGAGGCGCAGACCAACGAAATCTCGACTTGCGGATAGGTTTCGGCGTAGGTCTTCAACACCGGCGCAAGCACGGTGCCAACCAGATCATACGGCACGCCGAGCCGCACCTCACCGGCAACCGCGCTGGTCGCCATCTCGGCCCAGATCTCGTCATTCAGGGACAGCAGGCGCTTGCCCTTGCCGAACAGTCGTTCCCCGGAACGGGTCAGTCTCAGCCCGCGCCGGTCGCGCTCGAACAGGCTGCAGCCGAGAACCTCCTCCAGCCGTCTGATCTGCTGGCTGACGGCGCCCTGCGTCAGATGCAGCGCATTAGCCGCTGCGGTCATGCTGGCCTTGTCGGCGACAGTGACAAAGGTGCGGATCAGGGCCGTGTCGAGATTGCGGATCATAGGTGGCATTATATTCTCTAATGCCACCTATGACAAACATTGCATTTACTGATGCATGTCCGTGCTTAGCATGCTGGGTTCCCAACAGAGGAAACAGCATGTTTGAGGCCATCTCCCCGCTTGTCCTGTTTGCGCTGGTCTCGACCTCCACGCCCGGCATGGCCACGACCTTGTCGACGGCGTCCGGGGCGCAGTTCGGCTTTCGCCGCTCTGTCCCGCTGATGGCCGGAAGTGCGACCGGCCTGGCCACAGTGGCCGCGGCAGGTGCTGCCGGGCTCGCCGGCCTGTTGGCGGCGGCTCCGTCCTTGCAACTGGCGATGAAAATAGCCGGATCGCTCTATCTGATCTGGCTCGCCTTCAAGATCGGCCGCAGCGGCCCACCCAATCTGGACGTGACCATGGCCAAGCCGAACAGCTTTTTCGGTGGCGCCGGTCTGCAATGGATGAACCCCAAGGGTTGGGCCATGGGGCTGGGGGCGGCGGCATCTTTTGCCGCGCTCGCCAACGGACCGCTGCAGCTTGCCCTTTTGCTCGGCGCGGTCTTCGGCGTGGCGGCGGCGGTGTCGCTGTCGGCTTGGTGCGTGGCAGGCACGCTGCTCGCCCGGTTGCTTAGAACCGAGCGGCAGTGGCGCGTGCTCAACGCCATGCTCGGCCTGCTGCTCGCCGCCTCGATCATTCCGATGTGGCAGCCAGCTTAGATGCCCGATGTTCAGGCGGCGTAATGTGCCGCCGGCCGCGCCATCAGCCTAAGGCGGCCGGCGACCGGTTTTTGCAACAGACCTTACTCCGCCGGCATGGCAATAGCCCGGGCCGCCCGGTGGCCGGCCAGCATGACGCCAAGACCCAGGATCGGGAACGCTGCTGCGACCAGGCCGAGATCGGCTGGCGCGCCATAGTGCAGCACCGCGCCGCCGACTACGGCGCCCAGCGCCACGCCGAGATAGAGTGCCGACCCGTTGAGCGACAGCACGATGGGCGCTGCGTCGGGCGCCAGCCTGATGATGCGGCTGGCCTGCGCCGGCGGGAACGCCCAGCCGACGATGCCCCACGGCACCATCATGGCCATCAGCGCCGGCCCGGCGATGCTGTGCGGCAGGAATGCCGGGATGACCGAAAGCATGATCAGCATGACCGCACTCAGCCCAAGCGACCAGCTGACGGTGCGCGTCGCGCCGAAGCGGTCGGCGGCCTGCCCGCCGGCGATGTTGCCGATGACGGCGCCGATGCCGAAGGCAAGCAGCATGCCGGGCAGCGCGATCGGGCTCAAGCCCCCGCCTTCGATGGCCAGCGGCGCGACAAAGGCAAAGACCGTGAAGGCGCCGGTGAGCGCCAAAAGTGTAGTCAGCAGGATCGATGGCACGCCGGGGCGAATGGTTGCTGCCAGCCGCTGCCTGAGCGGCAGCTTGGTGCCGACGATGCCGCGTGGCAGCCGGTACCACAGGATTGCGCCGGCCAGTGCGCCGAGCCCGGCGATGGCAAAGAACGTGCCGCGCCAGCCGGCAACGGTCGCGACAAGTGCGCCGAGCGGCGCGCCGACCGCCACCGCCACCGTGGTGCCGCCGACAACGAAGGCAATGGCGCGGGCGCGGTGATGATCATCGACAAGCGCCACGGCCGTCCCTTGCGCCGTCGCCGCGAACAGGCCGGACGACAGCGCCATGACGATGCGCGCTATCAGCAGCAATTCGAACGAGGAACTCAGCGCCGCCGCCAGATTGCCCAGCACGAAAAACACCAGCGTCCACAGGATGACGCGCCGCCGGTCCCATTCGCCGGTCAGCGTCGCCAGGATCGGCGCACCGAGCGCATAGGCGAGCGCGAAGGCGGTGATCAACGTGCCGGCGAGCGGAACGGAGATGGCGGCGTCGGCCGCAATGTCGGGCAGCAAGCTTGAAATGACGAAGCCTTCGGTCGCGATCGTAAATGATCCGAGCGCAAGCCAGATGAGGCGCTTGTCCATGGTGAAATCCTTAGTTCAAAATTCATTGAACTATTGTACATAATAGGGCATAATGTCAATGAAGCCACACGAGAATAGCGGAACCCTCCTGACAGCTCTATGTCAGGACAAGGTGGCGGGAGATAGAAACTGCGTGCATACCGCCAAGGAGGAGATGCGTTGAAATCGGCCCTGATTGCGCTTAGTTCTCCGGCATGACACTGCCCCACCCCGCCGCCGACCAGATCAGCCTGTCGAACGTGCTTGCCGTGCTCGGCGACCCGACGCGGCTGGCCATCGTGCGCTATCTCGCGAGCAAGGAAGGTGTGCCGCTGAATTGCAGCCAATTCCTCGATCTCGGCTCGAAGACCAATCTCAGCTATCATTTGGCCAAGCTGCGCGAGGCCGGTGTCACCCGCACCGAGGTGGTCGGCACCAGCCGGCTGATCACGCTGCGCCGCGACGATCTCGATGCCCGTTTTCCGGGCCTGCTCGATAGCGTCATTGCCGCTGCGGTCGATGACACCGCACTGCCCGCGGTGGGCGCCTCCGAGATCGACATTCGCGCTTAAACACGACGCCGGAACCGCCGATTAAAGGAGCGGATTTCTCAGAACCGGGGTTCCTCGCCCCACAAAGTGGGGAGAGGTGTCTCGGCGGCGCCGAGCCCGAGAGGGGCCTTTACGCTCGCCGCTCGGTCCAAGAAGCGTCATTTATATATCCGCGACCCGGGGGAAGCGCCCCCGCGCCCGGCGCCGG